>JBHEMB010000047.1:0-5748 GCA_046262855.1 Mycobacteriales bacterium
CGAGCAGCACGCCGAGCAGCGCGAGCCCGGCGCCGGCGAGGGCGCGGGCGGGACCGACCCGCTCGCCCTCATAGGGCTGCCGCTGCCGGGCGACCGACTCGCCGGGCTCCGGGTAGACCTCGGCCATCGGCGCGTCGACCGTCTCAGCCGAGGGCGGCTGCTCGAAGTCCCAGTCCGCGGCCGAGGGCTCAGCTGGTTCCGGCTCGTACTCGGTCTCCTCCGGCGCCACGGCCGGCCCGGGGAGCTCCGGCGGCAGCCAGGTCTCGTCGAGCGGCGAGGGTGCGTTGAGCACCTCCGGCTCGACGAGCTCCGGCGGCGGCAGCGGGGCGGGCGGTGCGGGCGGCACCGGCGCGACGACGGGCTCGCCGGCCGCAGCCCGGCGCTGCGCCTCCGCCTGGGCGCGCCACCAGGCGTCGGACCCGGTGTCGAACCCAGCCTCGGGGCCGGGCGGCTCGGGCAGCTCCGTGGAAGCGGGGTCGACCTCCGGGAACCCCCAGTCGTCGGCTGGGTCCTTCGGTCCGGTCACGTGGGTCCGGTCATGAGCTGCGCTCAGGCGTCCATACCCAGGCGGCGCGCCGAGCGGGTCCGCTGCCGGGTGGTGCGCAGCCGCCGGAGCCGCTTGACGAGCATGGGGTCGGCGACCAGCGCGTCGGGACGGTCGATGAGGGCGTTGAGGACCTGGTAGTACCGGGTGGCGCTCATGTCGAACAGGTCCTTGATGGCCTGCTCCTTGGCCCCGGCGTACTTCCACCACTGGCGCTCGAACGCCAGGATCTCGCGCTCGCGGTCGGTCAGGTCACCGTCGACGGGCGGGACGACGCTCAGAGCGGCATCCATGAAACGACCTCCTGTGCGGGCGAATCACACTGGTGTGGTTCGCCGTCCATCATGGCACACGGCGGCCCGCAGGTGCCGCTTCTGCAGCATCCCAGAGGCATCCGAGCGCACGAGGGGTCAGGGGTAGAGGCCTCGGGTGCGGTGGGCGTCCGCGACCCGGCCGACGCCGATCACCTGCGCGGCGGTCCGCAGCGACAGACCCTTGGCGGTCGCGAGCGACGACACCTCCTGGTAAGCGCGCTCCATGAGCACCTTGAGACGGTCGTTGACCTCGTCCTCGGACCAGAAGTACGCCTGCAGGTCCTGCACCCACTCGAAGTACGAGACCGCCACGCCGCCGCTGTTGGCGAGGATGTCGGGAACCACGACGACGCCCTTGTCCTCGAGGACCTTGTCGCCGTCGGGGGTCGTCGGGCCGTTGGCGCCCTCGACCACGAAGCGCGCCTTCACGTTGGCAGCGTTGCCCTCGTGAATGACGCCTTCGAGGGCGGCGGGCACGAGCACGTCGACGTCGAGCTCCAGCAGCTCGGCGTTGCTGATCGCGTCCGTCCCGGGATAGCCGACGACGCTGTCAGCGCCCGATCGGAGGTGCTTGAGCAGCGCGGCGGGGTCGAGCCCCTCAGGGTTGTAGATCCCGCCGCCGACGTCGGAGACGGCGACGACCGTGCAGCCCGCGTCGTGCAGGTACTGCGCCGCCAGCCCACCGACCTTGCCGAAGCCCTGCACGGCGATCGTCACCTGGCGATGGTCGACACCCGCCTCCTTCAACGCCGAGAAGCACGCGAACATGACGCCGCGCGAGGTCGCGCCACCACGGCCCTGCGAGCCACCGATCGACACCGGCTTGCCGGTCACGACGCCGGTGACGGTGTAGCCGGAGTGCATGGAGTAGGTGTCCATGATCCAGGCCATGTTCTGCTCGTCGGTGCCGACATCAGGCGCCGGGATGTCCTTCTCCGGACCGATGATCGGGATGATCTCCGAGGCGTAGCGCCGGGTGACCCGCTCCAGCTCGTTGCGCGACAGCGCGCGGGGGTCGACCGCGACGCCGCCCTTCGCGCCGCCGTAGGGGATGCCGATGAGCGCGCACTTCCACGTCATCCACATCGCGAGCGCGCGGACCTCATTCAGGTCGGTGTGCGGGTGGAACCGGATGCCGCCCTTGGCAGGGCCACGGCTCAGGTTGTGCTGCACGCGGTAGCCGTGCAGCACCTCCAGCGTGCCGTCGTCGCGCCGCAGTGGGACCGCCACCTCGAGCGAGCGGCGGGGCGTGGCGAGGAGCTGGTGCAGCCCCTCATCGAGGCCGAGGACGTCAACGGCGCTCTCCAGCTGGAGGAGCGCGCTCTCGAGCGCGGACTGCACAGCAACTCCCTAGTGCACCGACGACCCCGTTGTCGTGGACGGTGCGCGATCAGGGAGCATGCCAGAGACAGGGGTACGGCGGTCGGCGCGCGACTGCACGAGGTAGACCGCCATCGCTGCGCAGCCCGCCAGGTCGAACACCAGGTCCCAGCCGGTGTTGGCGTACCCGCCGGTGTGGGTGCCGCCGGAGAGGAACTCCACCACCTCGTTGACCGCGCCCTTGCCCATGCCGCCGAGACACGCGATCAGCGCCTGCGCCCGCGGCGGGGTCCGCACCAGGTCGAGGTACCGACCCGCCAGCTGCCAGCTCGCCCAGGTCGCGGCGAGCGAACCGAAGACGTGCACAGCCTGGTCGTACTTCAGCACGCCGTCGACGAGCCAGTAGTCGTAGAGGACGCCACGACTGGACGGCAGCAGCCCACCCGCCATGTGCAGGCAGCCCAGGACCAGCAGCATCGCCAGCAGGCCCCGGCTGAAGCGGGCCGCCGCGTGCGCCGTGGCGACCACGGCTGTCAGCACGAGGCAGACCGTCAGGTACGCCCAGACCCGTCGATCTGCGGTCAGGACCGCCGTACCCGCGACGAGGCTGAGGACGACGGACCAGACCAGGGCCAGCGCCGGCTCGTCGGCCGCCAGCTCCGCGATCCTGCGCCCGGGTCTCATGGCCGGCCGTTCCGGCGTACCAGGGCGATCGCGAGCGCCACGATGACGATGAGCGCCGCCGCGAGCAGGGTGAGCAGCAGCCGGTTCTGGTCCTCGGAGGGGATCGAGGGTTCGACGACGACGTGGTTCTCCCGGTCCACGATGATCCTGAGGTGTACTTCGTCGGCGTGGAAGCGCTTCGGGGGATCGCTGAAGGGCCCGCTGTAGTCCGGGAGCCCGTGCACGGTGACGCGCGAGCAGGCCTTGTTGACCTCCGAGAACGGATCCGGCCCGATCGGCTCGTCGACCTGGATCCCGAGGGCGCCGAGGATGCAGCTCAGGAGCAGGAACGGCGGCAGGTTTCGCAAGGTGCCGTAGAGCACCGTGCCCACCCGCGGGATGGTGCGGTACGCCGCCAGCTCCGACGGCTCGTCCACGTCGGAGTCGCCGGAGCCGGCGTTCGAGTCGCTCGTGCCGGAGCGCGGCGCGGGACTGCTGCCCGTCGTGGCCCTCTTACCCGTGGTCGTGCCGTTGCCGGTCGTGCTGCCCTGGTTGCCGCCGGTGGTGCCCTTGCCTGACCCGTTGCCCGAGGACCCGTTGCTGGAGCCGCTCGAGGAGCCGTTGCTGGAACCGTTGCTGGAACCGTTGCTGGAGCCGCTCGAGGAACCGCTCGAGGAGCCGGACCCCGCGGCCAGGTGCTGGCCCGCAGAGGTGAGAGCCGGTCCGGCGAGGCTCCCCGCCACGACAGCGAGGAAGGCCACCTCTGCCACCCACCCCCGCGCGCGCACGCCAGAAGGCTAGGGAGGAAAACTGCCATCCGGAAGGGCTGCTGACACAGTGGCGTGCAACGACTACGTTGCAAACCAGAACGCGTTCTACCGACCGACGAGGGAGTCACCGATGCAGACGCGCGCCGCGATCCTGTGGGAGCCGCACACCGACTGGAGCGTCGAAGACATCGAGCTCGACCCGCCCAAGAGGGGCGAGGTCCTCGTCAAGCTGGCGGCGTCGGGGCTCTGCCACTCTGACGAGCACATGGTCACCGGTGACATGGCGTTGCCCCCGGACATCGCCGAGCTGATGGGCATCAGCCAGTTCCCGGTCATCGGCGGTCACGAGGGCGCCGGCGAGGTCGTCGAGGTCGGCGAGGGCGTCACGGACCTGGCGGTGGGCGACCACGTCGTCTTCAGCTTCATCCCCTCGTGCGGCAAGTGCCCCTCCTGTCGCAAGGGGCAGTCGCAGGTGTGCGACCTGGGCGCGTTCCTCCTCGGCGGGCGGCAGTTCACCGACCAGACCGCCCGCCACCACACCAAGGACGGCAAGGACCTCGGCACGATGGTCGCGCTGGGCACCTTCGCGCCGTACACCGTGGTCGCGGTCGAGTCCTGCGTGAAGATCGACCCGGAGATCCCGCTCGAGAAGGCGGCGCTGGTCGGCTGCGGCGTCACCACCGGCTGGGGATCGGCGGTCAACGCCGCGGACGTCCAGCCCGGCGAGACCGTCGTCGTGTACGGCGTGGGCGGTATCGGAACCGCTGCGGTGCAGGGCGCGGTCCTCGCCGGTGCCCACCGTGTCGTCGTCGTCGAGCCGGTCGAGTGGAAGCGCGAGAAGATCCTCGAGTTCGGCGCGACCCACACGGCTGCGTCGCAGGAGGAGGCGTTCTTCCTCGTCCAGCAGCTCACCAACGGCGCGATGGCCGACAAGGCCATCCTGTGCGTCGGTCTCGCCAAGGGTGAGCACGTCGGCCAGATGATGTCGATGATCAAGAAGTGCGGCCGGGCCGTCGTGACGTCGGTCGCGCCGATGCTCGACGACCAGGTGACGATGAACCTGTTCGAGTTCGCCATGCAGCGCAAGGAGCTCGTCGGCTGCATCTTCGGCAACGCCAACCCCGCGGTCGACATCCCCAAGCTGCTGGCCCTCTACAAGGACGGCAAGCTCAAGCTCGACGAGATGGTCACGACCGAGTACACCCTCGACGAGATCAACCAGGGCTACCAGGACATGCGCGACGGCAAGAACTTCCGCGGCCTGATCAGGTACTGACGACGGCGGCCCTCAGCCGCCCCACAGGCGTCTCCAGCGACCTTGCGGTCCGCCTGGGCCAGGCTGGTCTGCCTGGACGTGCCCAGCGGCTCGCCGACGGCTGCCCAGCCGCAGGGCCGTCGCGGGCGCCGGGCGATGGTGCGGTGCCAAGCGAGCCGGCGGCCGCCCGAAGATCATCGTGGTGCCCCAGCAGCCAGATCCGGCCGCCCCGCCTCCACTTTGATCATGACTTGCGCAGGCCTTCATGATCAAAGTGGAGGCAGGGAGCCAAGGATGGCGGATTCAGCCACACGATGATCATGAGGGGCGTCGGATTTGCGCTCGTGGCTACCTGCGCGCCGGCATCGGGTCTGGCGGGCACGGCCCGGGCTGAGCCCGGAGCTGCTAGGGCCAGGGCCCCGACGAACTGTCCGGCGTGGCCGCTAGCTCCAGATCGCGGTGGACCAGGCGCTGCCCGACCAGGCACTGCCCGACCAGGCACTTCCAGCCCAGTTGCTGTCGCTCCACGCGGAGCCGTCCCAGCCTTCTGCCGTCCACGCGTGACCGCTCCAGGCGTGGCCTGACCAGGCGCTACCCGACCAGTCGTTGCCGCTCCAGGCACTGCCGGACCAGGCACTGCCGGACCACGCGCTGCCGGACCAGGCCGAGCCCTGGTACGTGCCGCCGTTCCAGGACGTCCCGGAGGCCGAGCCGGCTGCCCAGCTCGTGCCGTCCCAGGCGACGCCGAAGATGTCCTGCTCCCCTGTGAGGACCACGCCGTTGGTGGCGACGTGCGCCGAACCGCGTGCGGCCTCGAGGCTGCCTCGACCGGTCGCGCCGGTCGCGGCCTGCGCAGCCACCGCCTGAAGCGGCGTGTTGGTC
>JBHEMB010000048.1:0-11005 GCA_046262855.1 Mycobacteriales bacterium
TTCTTCGTGAACGCCGGAGTGCGGTTCATCGAGGAGATGTGCAAGATGCGCGCCTTCACGCAGCTCTGGGACGAGCTGCTGCAGGAGCGGTACGGCGTGCAGGACCCGAAGCACCGCCGGTTCCGGTACGGCGTGCAGGTCAACTCGCTCGGCCTCACCGAGGCCCAGCCCGAGAACAACGTGCAGCGCATCGTGCTGGAGATGCTGGCAGTCACGCTGTCCAAGGACGCGCGCGCCCGAGCCGTGCAGCTGCCTGCGTGGAACGAGGCGCTCGGCCTGCCGCGGCCGTGGGACCAGCAGTGGTCGCTGCGGCTGCAGCAGGTGCTCGCCTACGAGACCGACCTGCTGGAGTACGACGACATCTTCACGGGCTCCGTCGTCATCGAGGACAAGGTCGCGGCGCTGTGCGAGGCGGTGCGCAAGGAGGTCGACAAGGTCCAGGCCATGGGCGGGGCGATCGAGGCCGTCGACTACATGAAGACGAGCCTGGTCGCCAGCCACGCCGAGCGTCGCCGTCGCATCGAGGCCGGCGAGGACATCGTCGTCGGCGTCAACAAGTTCACGACCACCGAGCCCAACCCGCTGCTCGGCGAGGGCGCCATCCTCACCGTGGACCCGGCGGTCGAGCAGCACGCGATCGAGGCCCTCCGCGAGTGGCGCGCGGGTCGCGATGCCGCGGCGGTCGACGACGCACTGGTCGCGCTGCGGGACGCCGCCAAGACCGACGGCAACCTGATGCAGGCCACCCTCGCCTGCGCGCGCGTGGGTGTCACCACGGGGGAGTGGGCGGGTGCGCTCCGCGAGGTCTTCGGCGAGTACCGGGCACCCACGGGCGTCGCCGGGGCCACGGTCGGCGGTGAGGCCGGCGAGGCGATTGCCGCCGTCCGGGAGCGCGTGCGGCAGGCCGGGGAGGAGCTGGGCTCCCGGCTGCGGTTCCTGGTCGGCAAGCCCGGCCTGGACGGCCACTCCAACGGCGCGGAGCAGATCGCCGTACGCGGCCGTGACGTCGGCTTCGAGGTCGTCTACCAGGGCATCCGGCTGACACCGGCGCAGATCGTCGCCGCGGCCGTCGAGGAGGACGTCCACGTGGTCGGCCTGTCCATCCTGTCGGGATCCCACATGGAGGCCGTCCCGGCGGTGCTCAAGGGCCTGCAGGAGGCCGGCGCCGGCGATGTCCCGGTGATCGTCGGCGGCATCATCCCGGAGGCCGACGCCGCCCGGCTCAAGGACCTGGGCGTCGCTGCCGTGTTCACGCCCAAGGACTTCGACCTCACCGCCGTCATGAACGAGATCGTCGACGTCGTGAGGGCGGCGAACGCGCTCTCCTGAACCAGGAGGAATCCGCCCAAAGACGTCGAACAGCCAGGCAACGCTGAGTTCGGCTCAGCGCGTCTGGAGGTCTGTCGCCGTGCGTGCCCTGCGCCGATCCGTCCCCGTCCTGCTCGCGACAGGGAGCATTGCTGCCGCTGCCCTGACGTCAGGCCCCTCGATCGTCCAGGCCGGCCCGGTGCTCGGGCCCAGTGGGAAGCCTGCGGTCTCGATGACGTTCGCCGCCGGCCACAACCCCGTCGGGGAGCACGAGGACCCCGTCCCGGCCCTGCCGGACGCCGGCATCGCTGACGTGGACACCGTCAAGAACCAGCTCGCCTACGCCAAGCAAGCGGCCGCGCTGCCGGTCTCGCAGCCGGGTCGGGCATGGAAGAACGTCGGGCCGTTCGGGCAGGACGACCCCTCGACGTACCCGTCCGGTGGTCTGCGGTTCGCACGCGGGGCCGGCATGGGCGCGACGGCCGCGGTGGACACCCGAGACCCGAGCGGCAGGACCATCTACATCGGCGAGATCGGTGGCCTGTGGCGGTCGACCGACGCCGGCGCCACCTGGAAGGTGCTCGGTGACGGCGTGTTCGCGCGGTCGGGCGTCGGAGCCGTCGCGCTTGACCCCAACCACCCCGGAGACCTGTACGCCGGGACGGGCGTGGCCCTCGCGACGCTGTCCGGTGACACCCCCGGCGCCGGCGTCTACGTCAGCCACGACAGCGGCGCTCACTGGACGCGGCCCGCGAAGAACGTCAAGGGATACGGCGTCAACGTCATCCTCCCGACGCCGAGCGGCGTCCTCGTCGGCACCAGCAACGGGCTCTACCTGACCCGCGACCGCGGCGCCAGCTTCACCGCCGTCCCGCTGCCTGACAACGCGACCCACACCGGCCCGGCGACGGGTGCCTACGCGAACTGGATCACCGCCGCGGTCGCGAACCCGCGCAAGCCGCTCGAGATCACCGTCGCGGTCGGGCTTCCCTACGGCAAGCGCAAGGGCCCGAACGGCCAGCCGCTGTCCCCGGGCAACGGCCTCTACCGCTCGAAGACCGGTGCGGCCGGGACCTTCAGCTACCTGCCCAGCTCCGCCGGCCTCACGAACCCCGGCGCCTCGGTCGACCCGCTCGGCCGGATCGTGCTGGCCTACGGCACCTCGACCACGGAGGAGACCCCCGTCCTCTGGGCGATCGTGCAGGACGCCGGGCTGCTCAACGGGCAGCAGCCTGCGGGCGCCGACATCGTCAGCACGACCACCGGCAGGAGCGCCAACGCCACCAACACGCTGCTCAACGGCCTGTACCGCTCGGACGACGACGGTCTCACCTGGAACGTCAAGGGGACGCCGGCCAGCATCGCGCCCTCGCCGAACGAGGGGCTCGGCGTCTACCCCGCACTCGGCTACGGCGTCGGTGTCCAGGCGTTCTACAACCTCTGGCTGGCCGTGGACCCGCGGGACTCCTCGCAGGTGTACTTCGGGCTCGAGGAGGTCTTCCAGTCGATCGGCGGGACGCAGGCCGGCCCGGGGCTGGGGGCGTTCGACGTCATCCAGAAGTACTGGGACGTCTGCGGCGCCACGACTTACCTCGAGAACATCTACACCGGTACGACGTGCCCCGATGGCACCCCGTTCTACGGTGGACCGGCGACCCACCCTGATCAGCACGTGGGCGTCATCACGAAGCTGCCGGGCGGGAAGATCCGGCTGTACACCGGCAACGACGGTGGCTTCTTCCGCCAGGACAGCTCGGCTCAGTCGACGGGCGGTCAGTTCGACCAGGACCACTGGACCGACATGAACCACCTCGCGTCCGTGCAGCCGTACCGCGTCGCCAGGACGCCTGACGGTCACTACGTCACCGCTCTGCAGGACAACGGCGGTGGCGTCTTCTCACCCGGCGGCACGAACAAGCTGATCTCCAGCGGTGACGGGGTCTGGGCGATCGCCACGTCCGACTCGAAGACCTTCTACACCTCCGCGCAGGGCGCGATCCTCTACGTGACCCGCGACGGCGGCAAGACGATCCGGGAGATCCAGCCTGACCTGACGAGCCCGAACTTCACGAGCCCGATCGCGATCGACCCGATGGACGAGAACCACCTGGTCGCCGCTGCTCAGGACGTGGAGGAGACCGTGAAGGGTCCGGATACGACGACCCTGATCGACCCGCTCCTCTACACCGTCGTCAAGACCGACTGGACGCAGAGCTTCGACGCCGGCACCAGCACCAACATCAACCCGGCAACCAAGGCCGCTATCAAGTGGACGTCGCAGGCACTGGCGGTCCGTGGGGCCGCGATCTACGACGCGATCTGCGGGCTGTGCCGCAACTCGCTCGGCGACCCGACGGCGATCCACACGACCGTCGCGACCAACGTCGGGAAGCCTGGCTGCACGCCGAAGGTCGCGAACGGCGATTGCTGGCACATCGCGGCCGGCAAGGGGCTGCCGCACGTCGCCATCCAGGGCATGGTCATCGACCCGGCGAACACGAAGACGGTCTACGTCGCGCTCAACGAGAACGCCAACATCGGCTTGGACCAGAAGGTCGTCGGCTCGCCGCGCATCATGGTGAGTCACGACGCAGGCGAGCACTTCAGCGACATCACCGGCAAGCTGCCGCACAGCAACGCCCGCGACCTGGTGATTCGTGACGGGCAGCTGATCGCGGCGACCGACAACGGTGTCTTCACCACCTCGATGAAGGGCGCCCCGTCCTGGCGCCGCCTCGGCACCGGGCTCCCGGCGGTCCGGGTCTACGACCTGTCGCTCGACCGCACCGGGCAGCACCTGTCCATCGCGGTCTACGGTCGAGGCGTCTGGGACCTCGACTTCGGACGCAAGGCCACGACGAGCTCGAGCGGCCCCGGGCTGCACGGCGGCCCCAAGGCTACCGGCGGAGGGTCCGCCGGTGGCGGCAAGCTCGCGGCGACCGGCTTCGGCAGCGCCTTGCCGGTGACGGCCCTGCTGCTGCTCGTGCTCGGCGCTGCGCTGGGCGTACGGCGCTTCCGCCGTACGGCGTCGTGAACTAGGCGGGCTCCTCCGGCAGGGTGAGCAGGTCGTGCTCCATGAGCGCGGCCGGCAGCACGAGGGCGAGCAGCTCCTCGCGCGGGATGCCGAGGGTGTCGCCGACCATCCCGGCGAGCGATCCGAGGACGGTGAGCCCTGCGGTGAGGACGACCCGCCGCCCGGTCTTGCCCGCTTGGCGCGTCGCGTCCGCCGGCGTCATGACCGACGGCAGGTAGGACCGCAGGTCGGTCGCCGCGGGGTCGTGCTCCGGTGCCTCGGACAGGCACGCGACCATCAGCCACCGCGTCTGCTTCGCGGTGCCGTCCAACAGCTCGGTCACGCGCGCGCCGAGGGCGTCAGTGGGCTCGTGCGGATCGAGCTCGACGAGCAGCTGCGCGGTGGCGCAGACACACGCCTCGAGCACGTCTGCGCCGGCGACGTCGTTCTCGAGCAGCTCGTCGAGCAGGTCCACTGCCACGTCGGCGTCCAGCCCCCGAGCCAGCGCTGCCCCGACGGCCTGCGCAGCCGAGTCGACCGGAACCTGGCGCCAGGCGCCCGGCCCGATGCCTGCACGCGATCGCACGAACCGGGCCAGCGAGAGGCAGTGCCGCACGACGGTCGCGGCGGTCTCTGCCGGCACGGACTCGCCGGCTCGCAGCCGCGTCGAGAGGAACGCGTCGAGCTCCCGGACCGGCTCTGAGACGCGCGAGCTGTTGCGGCCGCTGACCTCGAGTGCATAGGCGCCCAGGGCGGCGGCCGTGCTACGCAGCCAGGCGCCGGCGGGAGGTCCTTCCGCCTCGATCCGGCTGGCCAGGTCGGAGGCCAGGATCTGGTCGGTGTCGGACTGCCCGGCAGCCGCGACGGCGAGGTCCACCCACAGGCCCGCGAGCCTGGCCTGACCGGCGTCGCTGACCATCGACAGCCGGCGCAGCAGCTCCTCGTCGGGCACGTCGTCGCCCAGTGCGACCCGCGCCAGCCGGGCGACGGATGCGACCGCTGCCTTGACGGCCTCACCCGTATCGGTGCCTGCCAGCAGCACGTTGGCAGTAGCGTCGGCGTCGTCGGCGGTGGGATCGTCGGGGCGCAGGACAGCTGGTACGCCGGTGAGCAACCGGCTGACCTCGGGCTCGAAGGGCCCTGTCTGCTCGAGGACCCGCCGGACGCCGTCTTCGCCGGCCAGGATCACGGCGGTTGCCAAGGCAACGCACAGCCGCGCGCCGAGCTCGCCGGCGTAGTCCTTGTGCGCGAAGTCGAAGGCACGCAGCAGCCGAGCCGTCGCCTCCTCGGCGGCCAGGTCGCCGCGGTAGTGAGCCAGCACGGCACTGGCGAGGGTCTGCGCGGGTGACCGGTCGGCGGCGTGCTCATGGGCGTCGTCGTGCAGCAGCAGGTCGACGTCGTCGGCGAGCCACGGCGTGAGTCGCCCGCGCAGCGCGTCGGCGAGATCCGTGACGGGGATCTGCAGCTCGGCCGACAGCCGCTCGCAGTCGACGGGCGCGGCCCAGAACTGCTCCTCGGGCTCGGCGTCCATCAGGGCGAGCAGCACCATCCGGCCCTCGTCACCGGGCTGGCCCGGCAAGGCGGCGACGAAGGGCGCGATCGGCAGCTGCCACGACAGCGACTGCCCCTCCGCCAGCACGCGGACGGTGAGCGTCGACGCACCCGGTCCGTCGCTGTGCACGTCGACCCGTGCGTCCACGGCGTCGACCCGGTCGCTCGAGCCGTTGGGCAGGAACGTCCACAGCACCACGGCGGGCTCCAGCGTGTCCGCCGAGTGCGCATGCAGCACCGCACCCGCATGACAGGCGTAGACAGGGGGGCGGTGCAGCTCCGGCGTGCTCACGGCTCCATTCTCCCTGATCGGCCCGTTCGCCGTACCCGGCTGTGGAGGCGACGCAGACGCAGCCTGGCTTAGGTGCCGAGTGTCAACTACCCGACAGACGCTTGCCGCAGTGACACGTACCGGAGTAGGGATGCCGCAGCCGGCGGTCTCTCACGAGGTTCGAGGAGTTGGGGTCATGCGGCGACGGAGTCTCATCACCCTCAGCACGGTCGGCTTCCTCACGAGCTCGATGGCCCTGCTCGCCGGCCCGACGGCCCCCGCAGGCGCCGAGGGCACGAGCAGCAGCACCGGTAACGGGAACTACCTCGTGCTGTACGCGGACGGCGCTTCGACCGCGGCCGGTCGGGCAGCGGTCCAGGCCGCTGGCGGCACGGTCAGGCACGTCAACACCCGGGTGGGACTGGCTGAGGTCACGTCCACCAGCCCACGGTTCCTCAGCGACGTGCGATCGCAGTCTGCCGTGAAGGGGGCGGCAGTGGACCGCTCGATCGGCACCGCGCGACCCGGCATGGGTCACAAGTTCAACGACGAGCGGCTGCAGGACGAGCGCAGCAGCAGCCAGCCGCACTCGGGTGGCTCGAGCATCAAGCCGGCTCCCGGGACGGAGCCGCTGTCCGGCTACCAGTGGGACATGACGCAGATCGGTGCGCAGGACGCCAACCACGCCCCTGCGCTCGCTGAGCGCGGCGACGGCGTGCTCGTGGGCATCATCGACACCGGCGTCGACGGTCTGCACCCCGACATCGCGCCGAACTTCTCCAACGCGCTGAGCCGCAACTTCACGACCGACATCCCGTCGCTGGACGGCCCGTGCGAGTACGCCGACTGCGTCGACCCGGCCAACGTCGACAACGACGGTCACGGCACGCACGTCGCCGGCACCATCGCCTCGCCGGTCAACGGGGTGGGCATCTCAGGTGTGGCTCCCGAGGCGACCATCGTCAACGTCCGCGCGGGTCAGGACTCCGGCTACTTCTTCCTCGGCCCGACCGTCGACGCGCTGACCTATGCCGCCGACGTCCACATCGACGTCGTCAACATGAGCTTCTACGTCGACCCGTGGCTCTACAACTGCCCGTCAGTCGCAGGCTACGTCGAGGCGCCCGACGGCAAGCCCACAGCGGAGGAGCTGGCGGAGCAGAAGATGATCTACGACGCCATGCACGAGGCCCTCGCCACCGCGCACGCCGGGGGCGTGACACTGGTCGCGGCTGCGGGCAACGGTCACACCGACCTTGACACCCCGACGCGCTTCGACGACACCAGCCCCGACTTCCCGGTCGACGCGGACCTCAACCCGACGGAGGCGTACGGCCGGACCGTGACCGACGACTGCCTCGACCTGCCGTCCGAGGCGCCGGACGTGCTCAGCGTGTCGTCGGTGGGACCGAGCGGGATAAAGTCCGACTTCTCGAACTACGGCGTCTCGGAGATCACGCTCGCGGCACCTGGTGGCTACTTCCGTGACTTCTTCGGCACGAAGCAGTACCGCAGCCCGCTCAACGAGGTCTGGGCGCCGTACCCGACCAACGTGGCGATCGCCTCCGGCGAGGTGACGAAAGGCGGGGGCGTGCCCAACGTCCCGTTCGTGGTCCGCTCGTGCACCAAGGACGCAGGATGTGCCTACTACCAGGGCATCCAGGGCACCTCGATGGCCTCGCCGCACGTCACGGGCGTCGCCGCTCTGGTCATCGGAGCCCTCGGCGGCTCGGCCGATCCTGACCTCGTGCGCCAGATCCTGGAGCAGAGCGCAGCCGACCACGCCTGCCCCGTCCCGGCTACCGTGGACTACACGATCGTGGGTCGACCCGCGTCGTGGAACGCCACGTGCACAGGTAGCCCGACGTTGAACAACTTCTACGGCAACGGCCTGGTCGACGCCGACGCGGCGGTCGCCCTCGCCCAGACCTTCGCCTGACCCGCGCGCCAGCCACGGGGCGCCGGATCCGCCCGCAGAGGCGCTAGTACCGGGCTCGACCGGGCCGCACCAGCCCGCTTTCATAGGCCAGGACAACCGCCTGCACGCGGTCGCGCAGCCCGTGCTTGGCCAGGATGCGGGCGACGTGGGTCTTGACCGTCCCCTCGCTGATGAAGAGGCGCCCAGCGATCTCGGCGTTCGACAAGCCCTCGGCAATCAGCAGCAGTACGTCGAGTTCGCGTGGGCTGAGCTCGGGTAGTGCCTGCGCCGGCGCTACCGCAGGCGGCGAGGACACGTAGCGCTCGACCAGCCGGCGGGTCACGACGGGGCTGAACAGCGAGTCGCCCAGGTGCGCGGCGCGGATGCCAGCGATGAGCCGCTCGGGCGCGTCGCTCTTGAGCAGGAAGCCAGACGCCCCCGCGGCCAGTGCATCGAAGACGTACTGGTCGGGGTCGTAGGTCGTCAGGATGAGCACCCGCACTGACGGATGTGCCGCCAGCAGCTGCCGGGTGGCTCGGATGCCGTCCAGCCGGGGCATCCGGATGTCCATGAGGACGACGTGTGGCCGCACCTGTGGCGCGAGTGCGACGACCACCTCACCGTCCTCGGCCTCGCCGACCAGCTCGACGTCGTCGAGGCCTTCGAGGATCATGCGCAGTCCGCTCCGGACGACCGGCTGGTCGTCGGCTATCAAGACGCGGATCACGTGGCGATAGGGAGTACTGCGCGCAGCCGCCAGCCCCCGTCGTCCGCAGGTCCGGCGTCGAGCCGGCCGCCGGCGAAAGCGACACGCTCGGACAACCCGGCCAGGCCGAGTCCGCTGCCACCGCCCGTCGAGGAGGTCGGACCTTGCGTGGTCACGTCCACGATCACCTGGTCGACTCCATAGCAATAGCCGACCTTCGTGCGGCCTAGGGGGGCATGCTTCAGGGCGTTCGTGAGCCCCTCCTGCGCGATGCGGAACAGGGTCAGCTCGAGCCCAGCCGGTAGCGGTCGAACCTCGCCCTCGACGACGAGCTGAGCGTCCAGACCGGCCTTGCGGACGCGGTCCAGAAGTGCCGGCAACTGGTTCATCGACGGCGGTGGGTCGGGAGGTTCGCCGGTGCCATCGGACTCAAGGCACAGCAGGCGTCCCATCTCGCGGACCGCCTCGTGCCCGGTCTCCCGGATGAGGCGCAATGCCGTCGCCACCTGCTCCGGTGATCGGCGCAGCACCTGCTCCGCAGCGCCCGCCTGCAGGGCCATGACGCTGATGCTGTGTGCGACGACGTCATGCAGCTCGCGACCGATCCGTCGTTGTTCCGCGCTGACGGCCTCCTGTACGGCGTGCTGGCGGTCCTGCTCGGCGCGTACTGCGCGCGCTTCGGCGTCGGCAGCCTGGCGACGGCGGAGGTGGACGATGCGACCGACCAGGAGGACCGCGCTGACCACGATCGGGGAGAACCAGGCCTGCGACGGCGAGGTCACCAAGGGATCGCGCGCGTCGTGCAGCACGATGCCGAGCAGTGACAGGGCGACAACGACGTACGCCGGCGTGCCGTACACCGCCGCCCCGTAGACAACGACGATGTACGGAAGGAGCACCGCCGCCGTCTCGGTGCCGCCGTACGCGAGTGCCTGCACGGCGACGGCGCAGACAACCGCGGCCAGCATCGGGACCGGCAGGCGGCGGCGTAGGAGCAGCGGGGCCGTCATCGCCACGCCGAAAGCTGCGTTGACGACGACCGGGCCGGGCAAGGGGCGCCCGACCCAGATCACAGCCTGCACAACCGCCGTCACGGCGGCGCAGAGTGCAACGTCGATCCAGCGCTGGCGCGCCGACGTGACAGCCGGTGCGACGGACATGAACAGACGATAGAGCCGTCGGCGCGGTCCCGGATCTGTCTTGAGACAGATGCTCGAATGCCCCGCTCGGCCGATCCCCTCTGGCCTTGGGACAGGCGACGCAAGGTCTCGCCGCTCCCTAGCCTCTGCGCCCCGTCTAGTGGAGGTCGCCATGACAACTGACTCCGTCACCCGATTCCGTCGCCGCTCGAGCGGCGTGAGCCTGATCCTGTTCCCTCTCTCGATGCTGGGTGCCGCCTTGGCCCAGCCGGCTCTCGGCGACAAGCCTGCGCAGGTGTACGACGTCGCCGCGGCCCACCCGGGCCGGATCGCCGCATCCGTAGCCATTGGCCTGCCAGGGGTGGCCCTTTGGGTCGTGGGCATCGTCGGTGCCGTGCATCTGGTGCGCCGACGCGGAGCCGTGCTCTCTCATATCGGTGGCGGCCTGGCCCTGCTGGGTGCAGTGGCACACGCGATGATGGCTACCTTGTTGTTGGTGCTGCTGGCGCTACCCAGAGCGGGTGACCGCTCGCAGCTCGTCCCCGCCGTGGACCGGATCGCTTCGCATGTCTTCCCGGTCGCGATGCCGCTTCTCGCGCTCGGCGGGATCGGGGTGCTGCTGCTCGCGTTCGCGTTACGCCGGGCCGGTCAGGTCTCCCGGGGGGTGCCGGTCCTGGTGCTGCTCGGCTTCATCAGCGAGTTCGTGCCGTGGCCGGGGACGACAGGGGACGTCGTGCTGTGGCTGTTCGTCGGCGCCGGGCTCGGCCTCGTCGGCCGGCGCGTGCTCACGATGGCGGACGTGGACTGGACCGATCCGCAGGAGATCGATTCAGGGGTTCCCGTGCTCCAGCCGGCCGTGGCGCAGGCGACCTGATCCGGACGACATCGCTCTTGACCGAGGCGGCAGATCGAGAGGCGGCCGGCGCGCCGGCAGGCTCAAGCCCTTACCGTCGTAGGGCATGAGGTTGGTTGTCGCGCGCTGCAGCGTGGACTACGTCGGTCGGCTGACTGCTCACCTGCCGGAGGCGGTCCGGCTGCTCGTGGTCAAGGCTGACGGTTCGGTGCTCGTCCATTCCGACACCGGCGGCTACAAGCCGCT
>JBHEMB010000049.1:0-3992 GCA_046262855.1 Mycobacteriales bacterium
GTGCAGGGTCGGGGAAGACCTGGACGGAGCCAACAGTGCTCTCGGGCTCCGCTTGTTGGTGGCTTGTCGGTGGGGGCGGCTGTGTCAGTCCTCGCCGAGATAGGCCTTGCGGACCTTCTCGTCGGTGAGCAGTTCCCTCCCCGGGCCGGTCAGGACGATCTTGCCGGTCTCGAGGACGTACCCGACGTCGGCGAGCGAGAGGGCAGCGGACGCGTTCTGCTCGACCAGCAGGATGGTGGTGCCCGTCGCCTTCAGCTCCGCGATGGTGTCGAAGATCAGCTGCATCATGATCGGCGACAGGCCCATCGACGGCTCGTCCAGCATGAGCAGCCGCGGGCGGCTCATCAGTGCCCGGCCGATGGCGAGCATCTGCTGCTCGCCGCCCGACAGCGTGCCGGCCTTCTGGGCCCGCCGTTCGAGCAGCCGCGGGAAGCGCTGGAAGACGGCGTCGATGTCCTCGACGTAGCCCTTGCCCTTGCGGCTGTAGGCACCCAGCTCCAGGTTCTCCTCCACCGTCATGAGCGGGAAGATCCGCCGTCCCTCGGGCGAGTGCGCGACACCGCGGATCACGACGTCGTGGGCAGCCAGTCCGTCGAGGCGCCGTCCGTCGAACGTCACGTGGCCGCTCGCGGGCTTGAGCAGCCCTGACAGGGTGCGCAGCGTCGTGGTCTTGCCGGCACCGTTGCTGCCGATGAGCGTGACGACCTGGCCTTCCTCGACGTCCAGCGAGATCCCCTTGATGGCCTCGATCGCGCCGTACCGCACATGCAGGTCCCTGATCTCGAGCAGGCGCATGCCGACTCGCCTTCCGCCGGCTTGCCGAGATACGCGGCGATGACGCGCTCGTCCGACTGCACCTCGGCCGGAGTTCCCTCCACCAGCTTCTCTCCTTGCACGAGGACGGCGACGCGGTCGCACAGGCCGAAGACGAACCGCATGTCATGCTCGATGAGCACGACACTGATCCCTGTGCCCTGGATGCGCTTGACGAGCTCGCGGGCAGCGGTCGTCTCCTTCGGGTTCATGCCTGCGGTCGGCTCGTCCAACAGCAGCAGTCCCGGCTCGGTGGCGAGCGCACGCGCGATCTCGAGGCGGCGCTGGTCGCCGTAGTTGAGCGACTTTGCCAGCTCGTTCCCGACTCGGGGCATCCCGACGAACGCCAGCAGCTCGTTGGCCTTCTGCTCCGACTCCTTCTCCTCGCGGCGGTAGCGGGGTCCGCGACCGACCGCGGCGAGCACTCCGGCCTTCGTGCGGCTGTGCCGCCCGACCATGACGTTCTCGAGCGCCGTCATGTTCGGGAAGAGCCTGATGTTCTGGAAGGTTCGGGCGATGCCCGACCGCAGGATCAGGTCGGGACGGCGCGGCAGCGCCTTGCCCTGGTAGCTGACCACGCCGGACGTCGGGGTCTCCATGCCGGTCAGGCAGTTGAAGAACGTCGTCTTGCCGGCGCCGTTGGGGCCGATCAGGCCGACCACCTCGGCCGGCTGGACGACGAGCGTCACGTCACTGACGGCGACCAGCCCACCGAAGCGCTTGGTGACTCCGGTGGCCTCGAGAACGGCGGTCATCCCATGACTCCGCCGGGGGGCGCCGAGAGCGCATCCGCCCCACCGGCTTCGTGCAGCTCCCGTTGGCGTCGTTTGCTCGGGACGAGGCCCTCGGGGCGGAATCGCATGATGAGCACGAGGACGATGCCGAACACGAGCAGCCGGAGGTCCTGCAGGAAGCGCAGCTTCTCCGGAAGCAGGTAGAGGACCGTCGCACCGAGCAACGCGCCCGGCACGGTGCCCATCCCGCCGAGGATGACGGCCGAGAGGAGCAGGGCGGACTCGAGGAACGTGAACGAGTTGGGCTCTGCCACCTTGACCACGTGAGCATCGACCGTGCCTGCCACACCGGCGAGCGTGGCGCCCAGCGCGAACGCGAGCAGCTTGAGCCGCGTCGTGTTGATGCCCGTCGCCGCGGCGGCGAGCTCGTCCTCACGGATCGCCACCCAGGCTCGCCCGATGCGTGACTCCGCGAGCCGAAGGAACGCCATCAGGACGAAGCCGATCAGGACGATCTCTAGCCAGTAGTAGTTCGCCTGAAAGGGCAACGTCACGCCGAACAGCTCATGGGTCTGGCCGAAGTCGAACGAGCCGATCGCGAGGTCGGGGATCCGGCTGATGCCGTTGGGCCCGTTGGTGAGACTCGGCCCCGCGGACCCGTCGAGGTTGTTCGCCGTGATGCGGAAGATCTCCCCGAAGCCGAGGGTGACGATCGCCAGGTAGTCGCCGCGTAGCCGCAGCGTGGGCGCACCGAGCAGCACGCCGAACAGCCCGGAGACCAGGCCACCGAGCACGATGACGAGCGCGAACGGGAGGTGCACCCCGATGACGCTGCTCGTGCTGCCGCTCACGAGCGCCGCGAAGTAGGCGCCCACACCGAAGAAGGCGATGTAGCCGAGGTCGAGCAGTCCGGCCAGCCCGACCACGATGTTGAGGCCGACCGCGGCGGCCGCGAAGACGCCGATGCTCGCCGCGATGCGCAACGAGTAGCCGTTGCCGTCCTGGGTGAACGGGAACACCGCCGCGACGACGATGGCGGACGCGACCAGGACCCGGTTGTACCGCTGCGTCATCGTGCTCAGCATCGCGACGACACCCAGCCGGGCAGCCATCAACCCGGCGCCGGCGATGAGGAGCAGGAACGACAGGAACTCGCTCTCGTTGGTGAGGTCGTTCAGGGACACCGCACCGGCCAGCTTGTGGTCGTTGCCCGACGCGATGTCCGACGTGGGGATGCCGAGGCCCACGACGAACACGATGAGGCCCAGCACCGCGACGCCGATGACGAGCACGATCTCGAGGGGCCGACGCCACGACCGGTCGGGCAGCGCAGGCGCCGGGGCACCGTCGGAGTCCGGGAGGGACCAGGAACCGACGCACAGCGCGACCGCTCCCACGACGGCGATCCAGGCCCCGTACCCGACATTGACGAGGCCGCCTCCGGCGTACCCGATGAACAGGGCGGTGAGCAGCACGTCCACCCCGAGGAAGGTGCTGCCGACCCTGGCGGCCGGCGCGACGCGCGCCGTGCGGAGCAGCAGGAACGCCGGCAGCGCCAGCAGCAGCACGTGCAGCCGGGCGCCGCCCGGGCTGCCCCCCAGCGTCATCTTCCCGGGGAACCCGGCGTAGTCGGACCAGGGCAGGAAGCACGAGACGACGACGATCGCGGCGCCGCCGAGGACCAGCGGCCGGGCGAGCGGTGCCAGCCGGTCTCTCATGCCCTGGCCGCCACGCGCTCGCCGAGCAGCCCGGTCGGCCGCAGTACCAGCACGATGATGAGGACCACGAACGCCCAGGCGTCCTTCCAGGCAGCGCCGCTGAAGGGGTCAGGGGCGTACTGCGTGGCCATCACCTCGACCAGCCCGAGGGTGAAGCCGCCGAGCACCGCGCCGCTGATGTTGCCGATGCCGCCGAGCACGGCGGCGGTGAAGGCCTTGACGCCGATGAGGAAGCCCATCCTGAAGTCGACCTGGCCGAACCGCAGGCCCTGTGCCATCCCCGCGACCGCTGCCAGCGCGGCGCCGAGCACGAAGGCCGTGACGATGATGCGGTCGGTGTTGACACCCATGAGCCGGGCCGTGTCCGGGTCCTGGGCAGTGGCCTGCATCGCGCGGCCGGTGCGGGACCTCCGGACGAAGGTGGAGAGCGCCACCATGCCCACGATCGCGACGACGACCGTGACGACGTCAGGGAGGTTCACCTCCGCCCCGCCCGGCAGCGTGAAGCGCGTGTTCGGGTCGAGCAGCTGGGGGAAGTTCCGCGCGGACTCGCCGCGCGGGTAGAAGTTGCGGACCAGCTCCTGCAGGAAGACCGAGACGCCCAGCGCGGTGATGAGCGGTGCGAGCCGAGGGGCACCCCGCAGCGGCCGGTACGCAAAGCGCTCCATGAGCACGCCGGCCAGGATGCTGACGATCATGCCCCCGACGAGCATGGTCGGGAGAGCCA
>JBHEMB010000050.1:0-11845 GCA_046262855.1 Mycobacteriales bacterium
CTCGGTCCTCACGCCGGCTGACCGGCCGGCGGCCCTGGCCATGCGCGACTTCAAGGAGGGCCAGCTCATCACCGTCGACGGTGAGCTGACCGAGCCGATCACCTTGTGCTTCAAGGGATCTGGCGAGTCGAGCTACGGCCACGTCGTCATCGACGCAAAGCCGTTCAGCAAGGCTGTCGTGGTCCTCGACCACGTGGGCGACGGCACGCATGTCGGCAACGTCGAGGTGATCGTCGGCGACTCCGCGAACCTCACGCTGGTGTCCCTGCAGGACTGGGACGACACTGCTGTGCATCTCTCGGCGCAGGGCGCCCGGATCGGCCGCGATGCTCGCTTCAAGAGCGTGGTGGTGACCTTCGGCGGCGACCTGGTGCGGCTCGCCCCGACGGTGACCTACGCGAGCCCCGGCGGCGACGCTGAGCTGCTAGGGCTCGCCTTCGCCGACGCGGGGCAGCACCTCGAGCACCGGCTGTTCGTCGACCACGCGGTGCCGAACTGCAAGAGCCGGGTCACCTACAAGACGGCCGCGCAGGGCACGGAGGCGCACACCATCTGGATCGGCGACGTGCTGATCCGCGCCGGCGCGAGCGGCACCGACACCTACGAGCTCAACCGCAACCTCTTGCTGTCCGACGAGGCGCGTGCCGACAGCGTCCCCAACCTGGAGATCGAGACCGGCGAGATCGCCGGCGCCGGGCACGCCTCCGCCACCGGCCGCTTCGACGACAACCAGCTGTTCTACCTGCAGTCCCGTGGCATCCCCGCCGACGAGGCCCGCCGGATGGTCGTCCGCGGCTTCTTCCACGAGGTCGTGCAGCAGATCGGCGTACCCGCTCTCGAGGAGCGGCTCGACACCGCGATCGACAGGGAGCTGACCGCCTGATGCGCGCCTGCTCCCTGAACGAGATCCCCGAGGAGGGCGCGCACCGCGTGGTCCTCGACGGCATCGCCGTCTGCGTGGCCCGCAGCCAGGGCGAGGTGTTCGCCATCAGCGACGTCTGCTCGCACGCGGACGTGTCCCTGTCCGAGGGCGACGTCGAGGACGGCACCGTCGAGTGCTGGCTGCACGGCTCGCGCTTCGACCTCCGCACCGGCAAGCCGACGAGCCTCCCCGCCGTGAAGCCGGTCGCCACCTACCCCGTCGTCATCGAGGGCGATGACGTGCACGTGCTGGCACATTCAAAGACGTTGGAGAAGAAGTAGATGACCACCCTGGAGATCCGCGACCTGTCCGTGTCGGTGGAGGACAAGGCCATCCTCACGGGCGTCAACCTCACCATCCGGTCGGGCGAGACGCACGCGATCATGGGCCCCAACGGCTCCGGCAAGTCGACGCTGGCCTACAGCCTCGCCGGTCACCCGAAGTACACCGTCACCGGCGGCACCGTGACCCTCGACGGCCAGGACGTGCTCAGCATGTCGGTGGACGAGCGCGCCAGGGCGGGGATGTTCCTCGCGATGCAGTACCCCGTCGAGGTGCCCGGTGTGACGGTCTCCAACTTCCTGCGGACAGCAGCGACTGCTGTTCGTGGTGAGGCGCCGGCGCTGCGGCACTGGGTGAAGGAGCAGAAGGCGGCGATGGCCGCGCTCGAGATGGACCCGGCGTTCGCGTCCCGCAACGTCAACGAGGGCTTCTCCGGCGGAGAGAAGAAGCGCCACGAGATCCTGCAGCTCGAGCTGCTGAAGCCGAAGATCGCGATCCTCGACGAGACCGATTCCGGCCTCGACGTCGACGCGCTGCGCGTGGTCTCCGAGGGCGTCAACCGGGTCCGCGCGACCGGCGAGACCGGCACGCTGCTCATCACGCACTACACGCGGATCCTGAAGTACATCGTCCCCGACTTCGTGCACGTCTTCGCCGGCGGCACGATCGTCGAGGAGGGCGGCAAGGAGCTCGCCGACGAGCTCGAGGCCCACGGCTACGCGAGGTTCGTGGGAAGCCCGGCCGTCGGGGCGGCGACGACCTGATGTCCTTCGACGTGGAGGCGGTCCGCAAGGACTTCCCCGTGCTTGCCCGCGAGGTGCACGGGCACCCGCTCGTGTTCCTGGACAGCGCAGCCTCGTCGCAGAAGCCGCGCCAGGTGCTCGAGGCCGAGCGGTTGTTCGTCGAGGAGCACTACGCGAACGTGCACCGCGGCGTGCACACGCTGTCCCAGGAGGCGACCGACGCCTATGAGTCGGCCCGCTCGACCGTGGCGGCCTTCATCGGTGCGGCGCAGCACGAGGTGGTGTTCACCAAGAACGTCACCGAGTCGGTCAACCTGGTGGCGTACGCCCTGGGCAACCCCGGCTCGCCGGTGCGGCTCGGTCCCGGAGACGAGATCGCCGTCACCGAGATGGAGCACCACTCCAACCTCGTCCCTTGGCAGCTGCTCGCCGAGCGCACCGGCGCGACGCTGCGCTGGCTCGGCCTGACCGACGAGGGCCGGCTCGACCTGTCCAACCTGTCCGAGGTCGTCAACGAGCGCACCAAGCTCTTCGCCTTTGCCCACGTCTCCAACCTGCTCGGCACCGAGAACGACCTCGCGGTGCTGGCCGGGCGCGCGCGTGAGGTCGGCGCGCTGTCCTTCGTCGACGGCGCGCAGGCCGTCCCGCACCAGCCCGTCGACGTACGCGCTCTCGACGTCGACTTCTACGCCTTCACCGGCCACAAGATGCTCGCCCCCACCGGCGTGGGCGTGCTCTGGGGCCGCGACCTCGACGCGCTGCCGCCGTTCATGGGCGGCGGCTCCATGATCGAGGTCGTCGAGATGACGGGCTCCACCTTCGCCAAGGCGCCCGAGCGCTTCGAGGCGGGTACTCCGGTCGTGAGCCAGGCCGTCGCACTCGCGGCAGCGTGCGACTACCTCACCAACCTCGGCCTCTCCGAGGTCAAGGCGCACGAGAACGCCCTGACCGCAAGGCTTCTCGACGGCATCCGTGCCCTCGACGGCGTCTCCGTCCTCGGCCCGGACACCACCCAGATGCGGGGGAGTGCGGTTTCCTTCGTCGTCGACGGTGTGCACCCCCACGACGTCGGCCAGTCCCTCGACGACCTCGGCATCGCCGTCCGGGTGGGGCACCACTGCGCCGCCCCGGTGTGCCGCCGGTTCGGCGTGCCCGCGACCGCCCGCGCCTCGAGCTACGTCTACAACAACGAGGCCGACATCGACGCGCTCCTGGAAGGGATCGTGCGGGTCCAGGAGTTCTGGAAGCCATGACCGAGTCGCTTTACCAGGAGATCATCCTGGAGCACTACAAGCACCCCCACCACAAGGGGCTGCGTGACCCGTTCGACGTCGAGGTCCACCACGTGAACCCGACATGCGGCGACGAGGTCACGCTGCGGGTCAAGGTGGCCGACGGCGTCGTGCAGGACGTGTCCTACGAGGGCCACGGTTGCTCCATCAGCCAGGCTGCGACGTCGGTCATGACCGACCTGGTCATCGGCAAGCCGGTCGACGACGCGCTGACCACGCATGAGGCGTTCCTCGAGCTGATGCAGTCCCGCGGTCAGCTCGAGCCCGACGAGGACGTCCTGGAGGACGGCATCGCCTTCGCGGGCGTGAGCAAGTACCCGGCGCGCGTAAAGTGCGCGCTGCTGGGCTGGATGGCCTGGAAGGACGCGACCAGCCAGGCCATGGAGAGGAAGTCAGCATGAGCGAGGCCACTGAGACCCCGACGGTCGCGGACGACCCGAAGGTCAAGCCCTCGGAGGACGCGGTCCTCGAGGCGATGAAGGACGTCGTCGACCCCGAGCTCGGCATCAACGTCGTCGACCTCGGCCTCGTCTACGGCGCGATGGTGCACGAGGACGTCACGGTCACCCTCGACATGACGCTGACGTCCGCCGCCTGCCCCCTGACCGACGTCATCGAGGACCAGACCAGGACCGCGTTGGAGCCGCTGGTCAACGACGTGCGCATCAACTGGGTCTGGATGCCCCCGTGGGGTCCCGACAAGATCACCGACGACGGCCGCGAGCAGCTGCGCGCCCTCGGTTTCAACGTCTGACCTCCCTCGCCGTTTCACTGATTCGCCGACTGCGCGCGCAGGGGGTTCAGTGAAACGGGAAGGCACGTGCGGGACCGGGGGCGCGGTCTACGACCGGATCGGGGTCGGGTACGCCGAACTCCGTCGCCCGGACCCGCACTTCAGGCGCGCGATCGAGGACGCGGTTGGCAGCGGAACGGTCGTCAACGTCGGCGCAGGGACCGGGTCGTACGAGCCCGCGAGCACCGTCGTCGCCGTGGAGCCGTCGCCCGTGATGCTGGCCCAGCGACCGCGCGGGTCCGCTCCCGCCGTACAGGCCGTGGCGGAGGCACTTCCCTTCGCTGACAACGCTTTCGACGTGGCCTTGGCCTTGTTCACCACGCACCACTGGACCGACGCGCGCACCGGACTGCGGGAGCTGACCCGGGTGTCGCGCCGGCAGGTCGTGCTGACCTGGGACCAGGCCTACAACGCTGAGCACTTCTGGTTCGTGCGCGACTACCTGCCGGAGGCCGCCGCGCGCGAGGCCGGGCTGGCCGCGCTGGCCACCACCCTCGAGGCCTGGCCTGGGGCGCAGGTGCGGGTGGTCGAGGTGCCGCACGACTGCACGGACGGCTTCTTCGCGGCGTACTGGCGCCGACCGGAGGCCTTCCTCGTGCCCGCGGTGCGCTCGGCCATCAGCGCTCTCGCGCTGCTCGACCCGGAGGTGGTCGACCGCGCGGTCAGCCGCCTCGCCGCCGATCTGGACACAGGGGCCTGGGCCCGCCGCTACGCCGGCCTGCTGGCCAGGGAGACCCTGGACTGCGGGTACGGCCTCGTCCTGAGGTAGCCCGCCCCGGAGGGAGTGTGCGGGGCCACGCGGGCGACCAGCGGTGGCAGGCCGCACACCTCGACCTGCCTTGCGCCCGCCTGCCCGAATGCTGTGACCGAAGCCACAAGAAACCCTTGACACGGGCAGAAACGGGCAGGAACATGCAGGAACGGGCATCGGCGAAACGGGAGCGCAACTGATGTACGGAGCAGAGCGGCAGGGCGAGATCGCTCGTCAGGCGCGCCAGCAGGGCCGGGTCGAGGTGGCCGAGCTGGCCCTCGCGTTCGACGT
The DNA here is from genome assembly GCA_046262855.1 of Mycobacteriales bacterium. Classification (GTDB taxonomy): domain Bacteria; phylum Actinomycetota; class Actinomycetes; order Mycobacteriales; family SCTD01; genus RYN-111. The sequence goes on from JBHEMB010000050.1 coordinate 5,075, forward strand.
CAGCCTGGAGACCATCCGGCGTGACCTCACCGCGCTGGAGCGCAGCGGCGTCGTCCGGCGCGTGCACGGCGGCGCCATCCCGGCGGAGCGGATGCGGCACGAGGCCGCGCTGGCCGTCCGGGCCGACACCCGCACCCTCGAGAAGCGGCGCATCGCCGAGGCCGCCCTGGTCGAGCTCGAGGGCGCCGAGACGGTGCTGCTGGACGCGGGCAGCACCACCGCGCACCTCGCCGAGCTGCTGCCCGCGGGCCGGGAGCTCACCGTGGTCACGAACGCGGTCCCGATCGCCCTCATGCTGGCCCAGCGCGGCGACCACACCGTGCACCTGCTGGGCGGGCGGGTGCGGCAGCGGACGCTCGCGACTGTCGATCACGTGGCCCTGCAGGGGCTGGCCGACCTCTCGGTGGACGTGGCCTTCGTGGGCTGCAACGGCATCAGCGTCGAGCGCGGCTTCACGACGGCTGACCCGTCCGAGGCTGCGGTCAAGCGCGCCATGGTCGCCGCCGGTCGCAGGGTTGTCGTCATGGCGGACAGCAGCAAGGTCGGCGACGACCAGTTCGCCCGGTTCGCGCGGTTGGACGACGTCGAGACGCTCATCATGGACAGCGGCGTCGACCCGCGGGTCGCCGCCGACCTGGAGCAGGCCGGGCCACGGGTCGTGATCGCGTGATCCTCACCCTGACCCCGAACCCTTCGGTGGATCGCACCGTCGAGCTCGACGCGCTCGTCCGCGGTGAGGTGCTGCGAGCCACCGGCACGCATGTCGATCCCGGTGGCAAGGGCATCAACGTCAGCCGCGCGCTGGCGGCGAACGGGCTCGACAGCCAGGCGGTTCTGCCTGTCGGCGGGGCTGTCGGCGACCAGCTCGTCGCGCTGCTCTACGTGGCCGGCATCGACGTGCTCGCGGTGCCGGTGTCGGGGGACGTGCGAGCGAACATCAGCGTGGTCGAGCCCGACGGCACGGTCACGAAGATCAACGAGCCGGGCCCGACCCTGACCAGCGCCGAGACCCAGGCCCTGGTCGACGCGACCAGCAAGGCTGCGGTCGACGCGACCTGGGTCGTCGCGGCCGGGAGCCTGCCCCCTGGCGCGGCCGCCGACCTGTTCGCGGTGCTCGGCCGTGCCCTCGCCGAGCAGGGCGTCCGTTACGTCGTCGACAGCTCCGGCGCTGCTCTGGAGCTCGCCCTTCTCGCCCGGCCGGCCCTGGTCAAGCCCAACCGCGAGGAGCTCATCGAGGTCTCCGGCCTCCCCGTCCGCACGGTCGGGGAGGCCGTGACGGCAGCGCGCGCCGTCCGGGACCGAGGCGCGCGGGCGGTGCTCGCCAGCCTCGGCGCGTCCGGCGCCGTCCTCGTCGAGGGTGACCAGGCCTGGTACGCCGTGAGCCCCGTCGCTGCGCCTGTCTCCTCGGTGGGAGCAGGCGACGCCACCCTGGCCGGCTTCCTCGCCGCCGGCGGTACCGGACCAGAGGCACTCCGCGAGGCGCTCGCCTGGGGCGCCGCTGCCGTCCGGCTGCCGGGCAGCCGGATGCCGGCACCGACCGATCTCGACCGCGCCGCTGTGCGGCTAGCCCACGCCATCCCCTCCGACCTCCAACTGGGAGCCTGACCGTGTCCGACCTCATCACTGCTGACCTCGTCGACCTGGACCTCGAGGCGCCGGACCGCGCGACGGCCACCCGGCAGCTGGCCGAGCGCCTCGTCGCCGCGGGCCGCGTCACTGACCTCGACGGCTTCCTGCGTGACGTCGCTGCTCGTGAGGAGCAGATGGCCACCGGGCTCGAGGGCGGCATCGGCATCCCGCACTGCCGCTCGGAGCATGTCAACGAGGCGAGCCTCGGTTTCGGCCGGAGCAAGGGCGGCGTCGACTTCGGCGCGCCGGACGGGCCTGCTCACCTGATCTTCCTCATCGCCGCGCCGGCCGGTGGCGGGTCGGAGCACATGACGATCCTCGCCAAGCTGGCACGCAAGCTCGTGCACCCGTCCTTCAAGGACTCCCTGACCGACGCCGGCGACCCCTCCGCCGTGGTCACCCTCATCAACACGGAGGTACTCGGAAAGTGAAGATCGTCGCTGTCACCAGCTGCCCGACCGGCATCGCGCACACGTACATGGCCGCCGAGGCGCTCGAGCAGGCCGCGCTCGCGGCCGGCCACGAGATCCACGTCGAGACGCAGGGGGCCGCGGGCGCCGAGCCGTTCACGGCCCAGCAGCTCGCCGACGCCGATGTCGCGATCTTCGCGGCCGACGTCGAGGTCCGCGGGAAGGAGCGCTTCGCCCACCTGCCGCAGGTGAGCGGTGGCGTGAAGCGCGCCATCAACGAGCCGAACGCACTGCTGGCCGAGGCCGCGGAGGCGGCGAAGAGCCGCGGCAGCAAGCAGCCCGTCGCGATCCAGAGCGCCCCGCAGGTGGGTGCCGGCACGCGGCTGCGCCAGTGGCTCATGACGGGGGTCAGCTACATGATCCCGTTCGTCGCGGCGGGCGGCATCCTCATCGCGCTCGGCTTCCTGTTCGGGGGTGACGAGGTCGTCACCAAGCTGTACGGCGGGACCTACCACGGCGTGAAGTACGACGACGTCGCGGGCAGCCTGCCGCTGGGCGGCGACTTCGACGCCATCATCCGGCAGGCGGGCTATGCAGGGCTGCTGTTCGCCCTCGGCAAGGTGGCCTTCTTCATGCTGGCGCCCATCCTCTCCGGCTTCATCGCCTACGCCATCGCCGACCGGCAGGGGCTGGTCCCCGGGGTCGTCGGCGGCCTGCTCGCCGGGATCGTCGGCGCCGGTTTCCTCGGCGGCATGATCTCCGGGCTCGCGGCCGGTGGTCTGGTCTACGCCATCAGCAGGGTGAAGGTCCCCCGCGGCGTCGCTGGTGTCATGCCCGTCGTCGTGGTGCCGCTGGTGAGCACGATCGCCATCGGGCTGCTGATGATCATCGTGGTCGGCAAGCCCATCAAGTCGGTCACGGACAGCATGACGAGCGGTCTCAACAGCCTCACGGGCACGAACGCGATCCTGCTGGGTGCGCTGCTCGGGCTGATGATGGCCTTCGACATGGGTGGGCCGGTGAACAAGGTGGCGTACACGTTCGGCGTCGCGAGCTTGTCCTCAGGCAACCTCACCGTCATGGCAGCCGTCATGGCAGCCGGCATGACGCCGCCGATCGCGCTGGCGCTCGCCACAGTCCTGCGGCCGAAGCTGTTCACCGATGCGGAGCGCAAGGCGGGAGAGGCCGGCTGGCTGCTCGGAGCATCGTTCATCACCGAAGGCGCGATCCCGTTCGCTGCGGCCGACCCCCTGCGGGTGATCCCGTCACTGATGGCGGGTAGCGCCGTGACCGGTGCGCTCAGCATGGCCTTCGACGCGACGAGCCGCGCCCCGCACTGCGGGATCTGGGTCGTCGGGCTGATCGGCAAGCCCGCCCTCTACGTCCTCGCCATCGTCGCCGGCGTCCTCGTCAGTGCCGGCAGCGTCGTGGCCCTCAAGAGCCTGGGGCGCAAGGTGATCACGCTGCCCGAGACGTCCACCTCCACTGCTCCGGCCGCCGCGCCGGCAGCTGTCACGGTCTGAGGAGCGACATGCCTGAGCGTCGCGTCATCATCGGCTCCAAGGTGGGCCTGCACGCCCGTCCCGCCTCGTTGTTCGTCCAGGCCGCCACGGCCGCGCCGGTCCCGGTGACCATCGCCAAGGACGGCGGGGACCCGGTCAACGCCAAGAGCATCCTGTCCGTGCTCGCGCTCGACGCGCGCGGCGGCGAAGAGGTCGTGATTGCCGCTGAGGGCGAGGGGGCCGAGGCGGCCCTCGACGACCTCGTCGTCGTCCTCGAAACCGACCACGACACCGCGGAGGTCTGATCGTGGCGGACCAGCTGAGCGGGCTGGGGGTCAGCGGCGGCGTCGTCTTCGGCACCGTCCTGCGGATGGCGCCGCCCGCCGTGGTACCGGACGGGCTGACGCCGACCGGGGACCCCGGCTCGGAGGAGGCCGACGCGCAGCGGGCACTGGACGGTGTCGCGGCCTTCCTGAACGCCCGGGCCCGCGAGGTGAGGGGCGAGGCGGCGCAGGTGCTGGAGGCGCAAGCGCTGATGGCCGCAGATCCGTCGCTCATGGACTTGGTCCGCGCTGCCACGGGCGCGGGGGAGTCGGCCGCGGGGGCGCTGACGAAGGCCTTCGGGACCTTCCGCGCGGCGTTGGCGGCGGCTGGTCCCTATCTGGCTGAGCGGGTCGCAGACCTGGACGACATCCGCAACCGGGCCGTCGCCTCCGTCCTGGGTCTCCCGGTGCCAGGGGTACCGGATCCCGGCCATCCGTTCGTCCTGGTCGCCACCGACCTCGCCCCCGCAGACACCGCCGGGCTCGACCCGTCCGTCGTGATCGCGCTCGTCACCGAGGAAGGCGGACCGACCAGCCACACGGCGATCCTCGCGAAGTCGCTCGGCCTGCCCGCAGTGGTCTCGTGCCATGGAGCCGCTGCACTCCACGACGGCCAAGCAGTGCTGGTCGACGGCGGCCGTGGCCTCGTGACCCTCGACCCGTCAGCCGAGCACGTCGCCCAGGCGGTGGACGAGGAGGGCGCGAGGACGGCCGCGTTCGCCGCGATCAGCGGGCCTGGACGGCTGGCCGACGGCCGTACCGTGCAGTTGCTGGTCAACGTCGGGACGGACAGCGGCATCGACGCCGCGGCAGCCGTCGACAGCGAGGGCGTCGGCCTGTTCCGCACGGAGTTCCTGTTCCTCGACCGGCCGGACGAGCCGTCGGTGGAGCGGCAGATCGCCTGCTACACGAGGGTTCTTGAAGCGTTCGCCGGCCGCAAGGTGGTGGTGCGGACGCTCGATGCCGGTGCGGACAAGCCGCTGTCGTTCGTCACGGTCCCCGATGAGCCGAACCCCGCGCTGGGGGTCCGTGGACTCCGGACGTCACGGCGCGACCCTGACCTGCTCAACCGGCAGCTGGTCGCGCTGGCGACAGCCGCGCGCCGGACGGAAGCGGACGTCTGGGTGATGGCGCCGATGGTGTCCACGCCGGCCGAGGCCCGGGCCTTCACGGACCAGTGCCGCGCGCTGGGCCTGACGACCGCCGGCTCGATGGTGGAGGTCCCCGCCGCCGCGCTGCGGGCCGGCCACCTGCTCAGCAGCTGCGACTTCCTCAGCATCGGCACGAACGACCTGGCGCAGTACGCCTACGCCGCCGACCGGATGGCGGGCGAGCTAGCCGATCTGCTCGATCCCTGGCAGCCGGGTCTGCTCGAGCTGGTACGGCTGACCGCCGCAGCGGGTGTCGAGCACGGCAAGCCGGTCGGGGTCTGCGGCGAGGCGGCGAGCGACCCGCTGCTGGCGCCCGTCCTGGTCGGGCTGGGCGTCACGAGCCTGTCCATGGCACCACCGTCGGTGGCCGAGGTGCGGGCCTCTCTGGCCCGGTTCACGGTCGAGGAGTGCCGGGCGCTGGCCGGGCTCGCCCTGCAGGCCGAGAGTGCGGCGGAGGCGCGCGCCGCCGTGCTGGAGCGCTCCGCCTGACCCTGGGACCGCCCGATCCCTAGCTGTACTGACCACACACGTTGGTGACGGGGCGACACGGCCTTCGGGGTTCGTGACGTAGCGAGGACCTCCCGGTGAGGTGTGGGTGCTGGCAAGCATCCGCATCACACGCATGGAGGTCCTCGTGGTTCACGCTAACGCCAAACTCGCCCCTGCCGGAAGGCTCGCTCTCGCGATCTGCATCGTCGAGGACGGCTGGCCGCTGCGGCGGGCCGCCGAACGGTTCCAGGTCGCCGTCCCGACCGCGCAGCGCTGGTCATCTCGCTACCGGGAGCGCGACACGTCGGTGCCGGCGATCGAGGCGATGCAGGACGTGTCCTCTCGACCGGAGAGCAGCCCGAGGCAGACCCGGCCGCCGAAGGTCCGCAAGATCCTGCACCTGCGGACCACGCGGGGCTGGGGACCGGCCCGGATCGGCCACAAGCTCCGGATGCACCCCTCGACCGTGGGTCGGGTATTGCGCCGTGAGGGGGCCGCGCTGCTCAGCGAGGTCGACCTCGCGACCCGCAAGGAGCTGCGCGGGAAGGTCAAGCGCTACGAGCACGACGCCCCTGGTGATCTCATCCACGTGGACGTGAAGAAGCTCGGGAAGATCCCCGACGGCGGAGGGCACCGTACCCACGGCCGACAGCGCGGCAAGGTCAACAGCCGCCTGATGGGCACCGTGAACAAGACCCTCACCGGAGCCCGCGGCTACGGCTACGTCCACACCGCCCTGGACGACCACAGCCGGCTGGCCTACAGCGAGGTCCTCGCGGACGAGACCGCTGCGACAGCGACCGACTGGTGGCGACGTGCGATCGCCTGGTTCAAGGCCCAGGGCGTCACGATCAAGGCCGTGCTGAGCGACAACGGCAGCTGCTACCGCAGCAACCTATGGAAGGCCGCGTGCGGCGATCACAGGATCAAGCACCGCCGCACCAGGCCCTACCGGCCCCAAACCAACGGCAAGGTCGAACGGTTCCACCGCACCCTGGCCCACGAATGGGCCTACGTCCGGCCCTACCCCTCAGAGCCAGCCCGCGTGGTGGCCTTGCGCAAATGGCTACACCTCTACAACCATCACCGCACCCACACCGCCATCGGCGGCGTCTCGCCCGCGAGCCGTGTCACCAACCTGTCGGGTCAGTACACCTAGCCCTCCGCCGCGCGAACGAGGACAATTCGGGCGTGGCCGACGGTGCTGTGGTCGTGGCGCGTGAGCGACTGGTCGAGCGGCTGCATGCCGCGGTCACGCACCGGCTGA
>JBHEMB010000051.1:0-4789 GCA_046262855.1 Mycobacteriales bacterium
GTTCGGCGTTCGTCAGCCGAGGCGTCCAGCGCACGATCGTCGGCCTGGTCGGTGACATCGCGGCGTTCCAGTCACTCAACCTGCGAGCGATGCCGGGCGTCGGTGACGTCGTACGTGTCTCCAAGCCCTACAAGCTGGTCAGCCGCGAGCACCATCCCGAGGCAACCACCGTGCAGGTCGCCGGCGTGCCGATCGGCCCCGACACGTTCACCCTCATCGCCGGCCCGTGCGCCGTCGAGACGGAGGAGCAGACGCTGCAGGCCGCGCTGATGGCCAAGGGCGCGGGGGCCACGCTGCTGCGCGGCGGAGCGTTCAAGCCGCGCACGTAGCCGTACGCCTTCCAGGGGCTCGGTGAGAAGGGGCTGCGGATCCTGGCAGATGTCCGCGAGGAGACCGGGCTGCCCATCGTCACGGAGGTCGTCGACGCGGCCGACGTGCACCTGGTCGCCGAGTGGGCGGACGTGCTGCAGATCGGCACCCGCAACATGCAGAACTTCGCGCTGCTGCAAGCCGTCGGCTCGGCGGGCAAGCCGGTGATGCTGAAGCGCGGGATGACCGCGACGTACGAGGAGTGGCTGATGGCCGCGGAGTACATCGCGCAGCGCGGCAACCTCGACATCGTGCTGTGCGAGCGCGGCGTCCGGACCTTCGAGACGGCCACCCGCAACACCCTCGACATCGCCGCGGTGCCGATGGTGCACAGCCTGTCCCACCTTCCGGTAGTCGTGGACCCGTCGCACTCCGGCGGGAAGCGCGACCTGGTCGTCCCGCTGTCCCGGGCGGCCATCGGCGCCGGCGCGGACGCGATCATCGTCGACGTCCACCCCGACCCGCAGGCGGCGCTGTGCGACGGGCCGCAGGCGCTCTACGGCGACCTGCTCACCGAGCTCGCGCACGCCTGTCGCGACCTCCCACCGCTGGTCGGCCGCCGCCTCGTCACCTGACCACGTGCCTCCACTTCTTCACAGAACCCGCCAAAGCAGGCCGGCCAGCCACGCTCACGGAGCTGCCCTCGAGCCGGACAGCTGTGAAAAGGCGAAGGCACCCCCCTCAGCGGAGGGCGCTGAGCACCTTGGTGGCGTGGTCGATGCCGGCATCGTCGACGTCGAGGTGCACGACGGCGCGGGCCCGGTGCGGACCGACCACGCCGAGCAGCACGCCCTCCTCCTGCGCGGCGAGCGCGAAGGCGCGGGCGTCCGGGACCGTCAGCGCCACGATGTTGGTCTGCGTGGCCACACCGAGCGCCTCACCCAGGCGCGCCGCGCGGGCGTGGTCGTCGGACAGCCGCTCCACGTGGTGGTCGAGCGCGTGCAGGCCCGCGGCCGCGAGCACGCCGGCCGGTCGCATCCCTCCCCCGAGGCGCTTCCGCAGCACCCGGGCCTGCTCCGCCAGCGGGCGCGACGTCACGACCAGCGACCCCACCGGGGCCCCGAGCCCCTTCGACAGGCAGACCGACATCGTGTCGAAGAGGCCGCCGTAGACGTCCAACGGCACGCCGGACGCGATGTGCGCGTTCCAGATCCGGGCGCCGTCGCAGTGCAGCCGAACCCCTGACGCGGAGGTCAGCGCCCGCAGCTCCTGCAGGTCGGACAACGGGTGCACGGCACCACCGGCCCGGTTGTGCGTCTGCTCGACCGACACGGCTGCGGTCGGGACCGTCCCCCAGCCCGGCGGTCGCAACCACTCGGCGACCCGAGCCGCGGTCATCAGCCCACCCGCGACAGTGCGGGACTGGATGCCGCCGTGCTGTGCGGCGGCGCCGTGCTCGTAGGTCACCACGTGCGCGTCCGCGTCGCACAGCAGCTCGCCGGCGGGCGGCACCACGAGCCGCAGGCAGATCTGGTTGCCCATCGTCCCGGACGGCACGTAGACCGCCGCTTCGTGGCCGAACAGAGCAGCGACTCGCTCCTCGAGGGCGTTGACCATCGGGTCCTCGCCGTAGACGTCGTCGCCCACGTCCGCTGCGGCGATCGCCGCCCGCATCGCCTCGGTGGGACGGGTCAGGGTGTCGCTGCGCAGGTCGACGAGCACCCCCTTAAGTTAGTCGTGTGACGACTGCGGACGAGCTGCTCGCGGCCGTCCGCGTGCACGCGGACCGGGTCCACGACGCCGTACGGCGGTTGGGCTGCGACCCCGACACCGCCGTCGAGGTCGTCGAGCGCAGCGCGATGGACCTCGTGCAGGCCGCGTACGCCGGCGACCTCGAGGACGCGGTCGGCTGGTGGTTCGCGCGGGCGCGCGTCCTCGCCCAGCAGGTCGCCGTCGCCGGCGACGACGACCTGCCCGTGGGCGGCGGCGTGCTCGGCGGCGACGCGAACCAGGTTCGGCTGGCGGAGGCACTCGAGCTCCGACCCGAGCGGGAGCGCGCAGCACTGCTGCTGCGCGACTCCTACGACCTGCCCGCCCGCTCCGTCGGCACGGTCCTGAACCTCGACGCCAACGGCGCGATGGAGGTGGTCGGGGCCGCGCGGCTGGCGTTCCTCCCGGTACTGCTCGGCGGACCGTCGCTGTCCCTGGCCGGTCACCTCGTCGACCTCGCGTCGCTGGCCCGGCTCGCCGAGGGCGGCCAGACTGCCGCGCGCGACGCCACCACCCGCCGGCACGTCCAGTCGTGCGCGCGGTGCACGGATGCGCTCGACGCGTTGGAGCGGGCACGCCGGCTGCTCACCGGGCTCACGGTGGTGGCCCTTCCGGACGCCGAGCGCGAGGCGCTGCTGGGCCGGGTGGAGGCCCGCGCCCGTCAGGCCTTGCCGGCTGCGGTGGTCGAGCTCGAGGACGAGGACGAGGACTGGGACGATGAGCCGAGGCGGCCCTACTCGCTGTCGCTCATCGCCCTGGGGATGGTCGCCGCGATCGGGCTCGGCATCGGCGGCGGCATCCTGGCATCCCGCGCGCGCAACACCTCGGTGGACGCGCAGGTGCGCAACTTCGACCAGGTGACCGCGGCCCCGGTCATCGTCGTAGCCGTGCCGACTCCGTCCCCTGCTCCGGCGCTGTCCGTCTCCCCCACGCCGCACGTGACGTACCTACCGCCGTCGCAGACGCCGGTGCCGACGGCGACCGCGAGTCCGACCACGACGGCGTCGGCCACGGAGCCGCCCATCACGCCGACCGTCACGATCGACCCGACGTCCGGTCCGAACGACACGCTGATCACCGTCAGCGGGGCGAACTGGACACCCGACGCGACGATCGATGTCAGCTACCGCTCGCAGTTCGGGGCGCAGGGGGCCGAGGCCACCGTCCAGGCCGACGCGTCAGGGTCGTTCCTCACCACCATCCAGGCGCACGACCCGAACCCGATCCCCGGCCCGCACCAGGTCGTGGTCACCGACGGTGCCGCGACGGAGAGCGTGACGTTCACGCAGACCTGAGTCAGCGGCGCTGGAGCATCTCCGCCACGAGGAACGCCAGCTCGAGCGACTGGCCGTTGTTCAGCCGCGGGTCGCACGCGGTCTCGTAGCGGCCGGCGAGGTCCTCGTCCCGCAGCTGGTGCGCTCCGCCGAGGCACTCGGTCACCTCGTCGCCCGTCAGCTCCACGTGCAGGCCGCCCGGGTGCGTCCCCAACGAGGCGTGCACCTCGAAGAAGCCGCGCACCTCGTCGAGCACGTCGTCGAAGTGCCGCGTCTTGTAGCCGCTCGGTGTCTCCTGGGTGTTGCCGTGCATCGGGTCGCAGCACCAGACCACCGACCCCGGGCCGCGCCGGTCCTCCACGTGCTCCACGAGCGCCGGGAGCACGTCGCGGACCCGGCCCGAGCCCATCCGCGTGATCACGGTCAGCCGGCCCGGCACGTGCGCCGGGTCGAGCTTCTCGATGACCGCCAGCGCCTCCGCGGGCGTGGTCGTCGGTCCGAGCTTCACGCCGATCGGGTTGGACACCCGCGAGAGCAGGTCGACATGCGCGCCGTCGAGCTGCCGCGTCCGCTCCCCCACCCACACCAGGTGGCCGGACAGCGCGTAGGCCCGCTCGCCCGTGTCGTCATGACGGGTCAAGGCCCGCTCGTACTCCAGCAGCAACGCCTCGTGGCTCGAGTACAGCTCCACCCCGTGCGTCGCCGGCATCCCCGAGATGTCCAGGCCACAGGCCTTCATGAACGCCAACGCCCGCTCGATGTCGGTGGCGACCTCCTCGTACCGGTGCCCCAGCGGGCTGCTCGCGACGAAGGCGGTGTTCCAGTCGTGCACCTTCTCCAGGTCAGCGCTGCCGTCGGTCGCCATGGCGCGCATGAAGTTCAGGGCAGCGGCGCTGTTCGCGTACGCCCGGACCAGCCGTCGTGGGTCAGGCGTCCGGTCACCGTGCAGCTCGTTGACGGCGTCACCCCGGTACGACGGAAGTCCCGTCGTGGACTCGGTGTCCGATGACCGTGGCTTGGCGTACTGGCCCGCCATCCGACCGACCTTCACGACCGGCAGGCTCGCCCCGTAGGTGAGCACGATCGCCATCTGCAGCAAGGTGCGGACCTTGCCGCGGATGCCCTCGGCCGTGTTGGCGTCGAAGGTCTCCGCGCAGTCGCCGCCCTGGAGCAGGAACGCCTCGCCACGAGCCACCGCTGCCAGCCGCTCGCGCAGCACGTCGCACTCGTGCGGCTGCACGATCGGCGGCACGCTGGTCAGGGTGTCGATGGTCTCCTTGAGCACCTGCTGGTCCGGCCAGGCCGGCTGCTGGGCCGCGGGCAGCGCACGCCACGCATCCAGCCCGTCTCGGGCAGAACCGGCGCCGGCAGTCGGATCGAGCAGGTGGGTCACACAACTAGTGTCCCAGACGTGGACGTGCTGGAGGAGGAGCGGG
>JBHEMB010000052.1:0-7575 GCA_046262855.1 Mycobacteriales bacterium
GGCGTGCCGCCGGCGTACCCGTTGACGATCTGGGACGAGGCCACCATGTGGTTGACGCCGGCGTGCCCGGGCGTGGAGACCCCGAACTCGGTCTCCGTCCCCATCACGCGCTGCGTGGTCATACCTCAAGCCTAGGCCGAAGCCACTGCAACGGGGACCCGAAGGGGCACGCGTCGCGGGAACCGCTCCACCGCAACCACGACCAGGCAGAGCAGCAGGACGGCAACGATCGCGTCCAGCCACCAGTGGTTGGCGCTCGCGACGACCACGATCGTCATGAGGGCGAGGTGCGCCGGCCCGAGCCAGCGCCAGCGAGGTGGGGCCTGTCGCCAAACCGTCCAGGCGACCAGAGCCGCCCAGCCGACGTGCAGCGACGGCATGGCCATCAGCTGGCCCGACAGGCCGTCGGCGTACTGCCCGTAGACCGACTCTCCGTAGCTGTTGGCGACGTCGACGAACCCGAGGTCGGGCAGCAGTCGTGGCGGGGCCACCGTCAGCAGCTGCAGGGCGAGGCCGGCCAGTGACAGCAGCACCAGCTCCGCCCGCAGCGCGGGGTACGCCGGACGGTGCCGCCACCAGGTCCAGGCCAGCAGGACGACGATGACGTTGAGGTGCCCGTAGACGTAGTAGCTGTCCACGACGTGCGCGAGCCACGGGTGATCGGCGACGTGCCGCACGAGGGTTACCTCGCTGGGCAGCCTCAGCCGGTGCTCGGCCCGGAACAGCCAGCGACCGCGCGCCTCAGCGCCTTGGACGTGCGGGTGCGTCACCGAACCGATGAGCACCCAGACCGCCCACAGCCCCATCGCGACAGAGACCTCGCGCAGGCCGGCGCCGAGCCGCGGGCGGCGCCTGAGCAGCAGGGCCAGCGCCAGGCAGAGGGTCGCGCAGCACAGCGCGAACCGCCATCCCGGGTCCCAGTGCGGCAAGTACTAGAGGTACTGGCCGGTGTTGGAGATCGTGTCGATGGACTTGCCGGTCTCCGTGCCCTTCGCGCTGGTGACGAGGGTGCGGATGTAGACGATCCGCTCGCCCTTCTTGCCCGAGATCCGGGCCCAGTCGTCGGGGTTGGTGGTGTTCGGCAGGTCCTCGTTCTCCTTGAACTCGTCGATGCAGGCGCTCAGCAGGTGCTGCATGCGCAGCCCCTTCTGGTCGTTGTCGAGGAAGTCCTTGATGGCCATCTTCTTCGCGCGCGCGACGATGTTCTCGATCATGGCTCCGGAGTTGAAGTCCTTGAAGTACAGGACCTCCTTGTCCCCGCCGGCGTAGGTGACCTCGAGGAACTTGTTCTCCTCGGCCTCGGTGTAGATCCGCTCCACGACGTTCTGCACCATGGCCGCCAGGGTCGCTTCGCGGGACCCGCCGTGCTCGGCGAGGTCCTCGGCGTGCAGCGGCAGCTCCGGCACGAGGTACTTGCTGAAGATGTCCTTCGCCGCCTCTGCGTCGGGGCGCTCGATCTTGATCTTCACGTCGAGCCGGCCGGGTCGCAGGATGGCCGGGTCGATCATGTCCTCGCGGTTGGAGGCGCCGATGACGACCACGTTCTCCAGGGTCTCCACACCGTCGATCTCCGACAGCAGCTGCGGCACGATCGTCGTCTCGACGTCGGAGGAGACACCCGATCCGCGGGTGCGGAAGATCGAGTCCATCTCGTCGAAGAACACGATGACGGGGGTGCCTTCGGACGCCTTCTCGCGCGCCCGCTGGAAGATCAGCCTGATGTGCCGCTCGGTCTCACCGACGTACTTGTTGAGCAGCTCGGGACCCTTGATGTTGAGGAAGTACGCGCGGCCGTCCGGCTTGCCCGTGACCTCGGCGACCTTCTTCGCGAGCGAGTTGGCGACGGCCTTCGCGATCAGGGTCTTGCCGCAGCCGGGCGGGCCGTAGAGCAGCACGCCCTTCGGCGGCCGCAGCTGGTGCTCCTTGAACAGCTCCTTGTGCAGGAAGGGCAGCTCGACGGCGTCGCGGATCGACTCGATCTGCGCGGCGAGCCCGCCGATGTCGGTGTAGGCGACGTCGGGGACCTCCTCGAGGACGAGCTCCTCGACCTCGCTCTTGGGGATCCGCTCGTACACGTAGCCGCTGCGGGTCTCCATCAGCAGCGAGTCCCCGGCCTTGAGCGGCTGGTCCTTGAGGCTGTCGGCGAGCATCACGACGCGTTCCTCGTCGGTGTGCCCGATGACCAGCGCGCGGTCGCCGCCCTCGAGGATCTCCTTGAGCATCACGACGTCGCCCTGGCGCTCGAACTCCATCGCCTTCACGACGTTGAGGGCCTCGTTGAGCATGACCTCCTGGCCCTTGCGGAGCTCCTTGACCTCGATGGCCGGGCTGACGGTGACCCGTAGCTTGCGGCCGCCGGTGAAGATGTCGACGGTGTCCTCGTCGTGCACGCCGAGGAAGTACCCGAAGCCGCTGGGCGGCTGGGCGAGTCGCTCGACCTCTTCCTTCAGGGCCACGATCTGGTCGCGCGCCTCCTTGAGGGTGCTGACGAGCCGGTCGTTCTGACCGGTGGCACCGGCAAGTGACTGCTGCGCGTCCGCGAGCCGCTCCTCGAGCGCCCGTACCTGCCTCGGCGAATCGGCGAGCTTGCGGCGCAGGACAGCGACCTCCTCCTCGAGGAAAGTCACCTGCGCCTTCAGCTCAGCGGCGTCGGCAGCGTCCCCGGAGCCAGCCCCAGAGGACACACCACGTGTCCCTGCCATGTGCTCCACCTCCCCGTCGTCAGTCGGGTTCGTGCTCTAGAGACGCATCCTATGTACGCGGGGCACGTTCCTGTCTGCTCATTCCCCTTCGGCACACCGGCGGCTTCGGATGAGGGCCGATCCGCTCCGCCCAAAACGGTCGCAACCTCCTCCGCGGCACCGGAAGCCTCCGGCCTGCGCGAGTGATCGACGGAGAGTCAACGCACTTCTGAGGCTGTCAAAGTGCGTCAAGGGTCCGTGGATCATGGCAGGGGCCGAGGGGAGGGCGCACCTCCGGACTCGGTCACGGGCTCGCCATAGGCACCCTTGGACGGGCGTCGACGGCGGACGGGAGGCGGCACGCCGTCCGCCAGCCGCCTGGTCGTGCAGAGGAAGCCGGTGTGGCCGACCATCTTGTGCTGCGGGCGGACGGCCAGGCCCTCGACGTGCCAGCCACGCGCCAGGGTCTCCCAGGAGGCGGGCTCGGTGAACGTGCCGTGCCCGCGCATCGCCTCGACGGTCGTGGACAGCTGGGTCGTCGTCGCGACGTAGCAGCACAGCACCCCGCCGGGCCGCAGCGCCTTGGAGACGGCGTCCAGGCACTCCCACGGCGCCAGCATGTCGAGCACGACCCGGTCGACGTCGGTCTCCACGAGCTCGTCCTGCAGCGATCCGACCGTGATCGACCACGCCGGGTGCGGCCCGCCGAAGAAGGTCTCGACGTTGCGCTGCGCGATCTCGGCGAAGTCGGCCCGGCGCTCGTACGACGCGAGCCGGCCGGACTCCCCGACGGCCCGCAGCAGCGACATCGACAGCGCGCCGGACCCGACCCCCGCCTCCACCACGTGCGCGCCGGGGAAGATGTCCGCCATGCCCACGATGTTCGCGCTGTCCTTCGGGTAGACCACCTGGGCGCCGCGCGGCATCGACAGCACGAAGTCGCTGAGCAGCGGTCGGAGCGCGAGGTAGGTGGTCGCGCCGATGGCCACCGTGACCCCCTCGGGCCCGCCGATGAGGCTGTCGTGCTCCAGGATCCCCTTGTGCGTGTGGAACTGCTTGCCCGCGACAAGCGTGATGGTGTGCATCCGTCCCTTGGGGTCGGTCAGCTGGACCTGGTCACCCTCAGCCAGCGGGCCTCGCCGCCGGGTCGCCTCGTACGTCACCGGAAGAGGCTAGGCCTGCATCGCGGCGGCGACGTCGGCCGAGACCAGGACGGCGGGGCTCGGCCCGTCGACGGCGTACTCCGCGGCAGGTGTCGCCTGCATCGCGTCCAGCAGGGCCTGGCCCGAGAGGCTCGGGTCCAGCAGCAGTCCCTTCTCGATCCGGCGGGCGCCGTCAGCGACCACCACCCACGGCCGACGGTCGGCGGGCACCTGCCGCACCCAGCTCTCGCTCACGACTCCCTCGAGGCGGCCGCTGCCGTCGACGACCACGAGCGCCCGGATCGCCTGCTCGTGCGCGAGCCGGACCGCCTCTGACAGCGGGGTTGTGGCGGGTACGGCGAGAGCGGGGCGTGCCAGTGCACGGACGGAGAGGGTCGGAAGCGCCTCGGCGAGCTGCCCACGGCGCAGGCTCGCGGCGGCGCCGAGGTAGATGTAGGCCCCGACCAGCGACGACATCAGGATGGTGAGCACGCCGCGGTTGCCGTATCCGGCCGCCGGCAGTACGCCCACGATCACGAGCGGCACGATCACCAGCGCGATGAGCATCCCGGCGCGGGCGCTGAAGCGGGTCGCCCGGGCCTCGTCGCGCGCCAGCTGCCACACGACGCTGCGCAGCACCCGGCCCCCGTCCAGCGGGAGCCCCGGCAGCAGGTTGAGCACCGCGAGCACCCCGTTGACGACCGCCAGGCCCTCGAGGACCAGGCGCGGGAGCGACCCCGACGTGAGCGACCCGGCGCCCGCCACGGCCACGCTCGTGAGCAGGAGCGACACCATCGGTCCGGCGATCGCCACGGCGTACTCACGGGCGGGCGTCTCAGGAGGCTCCGTGATCTCGGTGTAGCCGGCCAGCAGACTGATCGTGATGCTGCGCACCGGGAGCCCGAAAGCCCGCGCGACCAGGCAGTGACCGACCTCGTGCAGCACGACGCTCAGCAGCAGCATGACCGCAAGGGCGACGCTCAGGAAGTAGTCCTCCCCCGAGCCGCCGACCAGCGTCGGGCTGGCCACGACGAGGTACGCCGGGAGGAGGAACCAGATCGGGGTGAGCAGGATCGGGACGCCGGCGACCGAGCCGATGCGCATCCCCACGCGCCTACTCCGCTGCTCAGCCGCCACCCGACCAGATTAGGCGCCGCGCCTGGCGGACCAGGCGATCCGGCCCGAGACGGCCTCGGTGTGCTGCAGCGCCAGGCCGTGCCGCTCGGCGGTGCGCTGCGCGGCACCGAGGTCCGCTGCGACCCCGACGACCCGCCCGTTGGGCGCCACCAGGGTGACCGCCGTCGGCACGTCGATGGCGGCGACCGCCACGACGACGTCAGCCGGCCCCTCCGTCACGATGTCGCAGCGAGCCGCAGCCGCCAGAGCTCGCCTGAGCAGTGGGGCGTCCCCGAGGACCAGGACCCGCTGGTTCGCGCGCACCCCTGCCAGCGCTGCGAGAACCGCCGTCAGCAGGGGGTTGGGGTCGTCAGGCGGCGGCACGCGGCCAGCCTGGCACGTCCGGGGAGCGGAAGCTGTCCACAGCCTCGGCGTGGGACGGCGCGCCTGTCGGGGGTCCGCCGTACCGTCTGCGGCATGACTGCCGAGGTGGTGCCGATCCCGGTGCAGGAGCTGCCGGTGGTCGGATCGCTGTCGCCGTCCCGGGCGGGCGACTTCATGACCTGTCCGTTGCTCTTCCGCTACCGCACCATCGACCGCCTGCCGCAGGAACCGTCGTCCGCCGCCGTCCGGGGCACCCTGGTGCACGCCGTTCTCGAGCGGCTGTTCGACCTGCCTGCCGCGGAGCGCACGCCCGACAGGGCAGCGACGCTGCTCGCTCCGGAGTGGGCGAGGCTCCAGGAGACCGAGCCGGAGGTCGCCGGCCTCTTCTCGGATGAGGCGGAGCTGGCCTCCTGGCTGCTGTCGGCGCGCGAGCTGCTCGACGGGTACTTCTCGCTCGAGGACCCCCGGCGGCTGGACCCTGCCGAGCGCGAGGCCTACGTCGAGGTCGTGCTGCCCGGTGGTTTGCGGCTGCGTGGCATCGTCGACCGGCTGGACGTGGCACCCACGGGTGACCTGCGCGTCGTCGATTACAAGACGGGGCGGTCGCCGAGGGAGGCGTTCGAGGGCAAGGCGCTGTTCCAGATGAAGTTCTACGCCCTGGTCCTCTGGCGCACCCGCGGGGTCGTGCCGCGGCGCCTGCAGCTGATGTACCTCGGCGACCGGGAGGTGCTGAGCTACACACCGGACGAGTCAGACCTGCTCGCGACCGAGCGCAAGGTGCTCGCTCTGTGGGAGGCGATCGAGCGGGCGATCCAGGCCAGGGACTTCCGACCGCGGCCGAGCCGGGTGTGCGACTGGTGCGATCACCAGGCGTTCTGCCCCGAGAAGGGTGGGACCCTGCTGCCCTGGCCCGAGGTGGTCCCGGATCCGGACGAGCCAGAGGCCCGGCACGTGGCCGCCGCCGCACGCCAGGTCTGACCCGCGGGGCCGATCTCGGTGCAACACTGTGCGCAGGAACGCGCAGCTCCCGGTTGTGCGCGACGTGCTGTGTGAGGAGTCCCCGTGACCACGCTCGAGACGACCAGCCCCGTCGATGCGCCGCCCGCGGACGTCGCAGTCGGCGCCCAGCTGGAGATGCCGCTGCCCCAGGTCTTCGCGACCGTCGAGGAGGAGCGGATGCACCGCAAGGTGCAGCTCGCGGCCGCGTTCCGGATGTTCAGCAAGGCCGGCCTGGACGAGGGCGTCGCCGGTCACGTGACGGCACGCGACCCCGAGCACACCGACTCGTACTGGGTGAACCCCTTCGGCATGCACTTCAGCCTCATCAAGCAGTCCGACCTCGTGCGCGTGAACCACGCGGGCGAGGTGGTCGAGGGCAACCGCGCGGTCAACGGCGCCGCGGTCGCGATCCACTGCGCCGTGCACCAGGCGCGGCCCGACGTCATCGCCGCGGCCCACGCCCACGGCCCCTACGGCAAGACGCTGTCCAGCCTGCCGATGGGCATCGAGATGCTGACGCAGGACGCCTGTGCGTTCTATCAGGACTTCGGCATCTTCGAGAGCTTCTCTGGCGTGGTTCTCGACCCTGAGGAGGGCCGCAAGATCGGCCGGGCGCTGGGTGACAAGAAGGCCGTGATCCTGCGCAACCACGGCATGCTCACGGTCGGCCACTCCGTGGAGAGCGCCGCCTGGTGGTTCCTCACGCTGGAGCGGACGGCGCAGTCGCAGCTGATGGCACACGCCGCCGGTACGCCCACGATCATCGACGACGCGAACGCGGCGCTGACGTACCAGACGGTGGGCGGCGAGTTCGCCGGCTGGTTCCTGTTCCAGCCCATCTGGCAGCGGATCAGCAAGGACCACCCGGACATCTGGGACTGAGACCACGCTGGTGCGGGCCGGCTGGTCCGAGTAGAGCCGAAGGGCAGAGACGTGGCCGAGCACGTCGGCTGGGTCGAGACCCGCTCCGGCGCAGTGTTCAGCGGCCTGGAGCTGCCGCCGGGTGCCTCGCGGTCGACAGCGGTCGTGGTCGTCCCGCCCTTCGGCTGGCACGGCATCAGCGCAGCACGCGGTCTGCGCGGCTGGGCGAGAGACCTTGCCGGGACGGGCTACCCGACCCTGCGCTACCACCCGCCTGGCGAGGGAGACAGCGCCGGCCGCGGCACCGACCACGACGTCACGTCCTGGGCCGCGGCGCTCGCGGACCTGGTGGCCCAGCTGTGCAGGGCGACCGGCTGCGCGTCAGTGACGGC
>JBHEMB010000053.1:0-7198 GCA_046262855.1 Mycobacteriales bacterium
AAGCCGGTGACGCCCGGGGTGTTGCGGACCGCGGACCAGCTCTCGTCGGTGAGGTCCATCCGGACGAAGAGGTAGCCGGGCAGCTTCTTGCGGGTGACCTGCTGCCGCTTGCCGCCCTTGACCTCGGTGACCTCTTCGGTCGGGACCTCGATCTGGAAGATGTAGTCCTCCATGTTGAGGCTGCTGATGCGGCTCTCGAGGTTGGTCTTCACCTTGTTCTCGTAGCCGGCGTAGGAGTGCACGACGTACCAGTCGCCCGGCAGGGTGCGCAGCCGCTCGCGGAGCTCGTCGGAGGGGTCCTGCGGCTCCTCGGGAGTGGTCGTCTCGACGGTCTCCGGCTCGAGGTACGACGGGGCCGCGTCGGTGCCGCTCTCGACCGGCAGGGGGTCGCTGTCGACCGCTTCGCCGGCAGCCTCGTCGACCGCCTCGCCACCGGCCCCGTCGACCGCCTCGCCAGCAGCCTCGCCACCGGCCTCGTCGGCAGTCTCGAGCGCCGTCTCGCCACCGGCAACGGCCTCGTCGGCGGAGGTGTCGTCGTAGGTCTCGGTCACGTTTTCCTGTCCTGAAAGCTCTGACATGGGGGCGCCTACTTGCCGAACACGGCGAGGACGCCCTTGGCGAAGACGAAGTCGAACACCGACACGATCGTCGCCATCACGACGACGAAGACCAGCACGACAGATGTGTAGGTGATGAGCTCGTTGCGGGTCGGCCAGATGACCTTGCGGAGCTCCGCGACGACCTGGCGCACGTAGGTCACGAGCCGCGTGAACGGGTTGCCCCGACGTGTGGTCTCCCGGTCGCGCGCTACCGGCGTCGTCGCCGTGCTCTCGCTCACAGTCCGTCCTCGTCTCGGTCGATCAGGTGGTGTCGATCGGGTGGTGTCGATCAGGTGGTGTGGTGCTGTCGCAGCAGGGGTGACAGGAGTCGAACCTGCGACATCCGGTTTTGGAGACCGGCGCTCTGGCCAGCTGAGCTACACCCCTAGGCTCCCGCACCGGCCGCCGCCGGGCGCGCCGGAGCGGAGGCGTCGGGCCCCAGACGAACCAGTGTAGAGCGTCTGCCGCTCGACCCCCAACTGGCAAGGACGTTGCACGCACCTGGAACCATGGGGGCCATGAGCCACTCTCCGACGACGCACCGTCCGGTCCACCGCGTCTCGCATCGCATCGGCAGCATCGCCGAGTCCGCGACGCTCGCCGTCGACGCGAAGGCGAAGGCCAAGAAGGCCGCTGGCGAGGACGTGGTGGGCTTCGGTGCCGGGGAGCCGGACTTCCCGACGCCTGCTCCCATCGTGGAGGCCGCGATCGAGGCATGCCGCAACCCGGTGAATCACCGCTACACCCCCGCCGGGGGGCTGCCGGAGCTCAAGCACGCCATCGCGGAGAAGACCAAGCGTGACAGCGGCTACCACGTCCACCCGGCGCAGGTGCTGGTCACCAACGGTGGCAAGCAAGCCGTCTACGAGGCGTTCGCGAGCCTGCTCGACCCGGGCGACGAGGTGCTGCTGCCGGCCCCGTACTGGACCACGTACCCCGAGGCCGTGAAGCTCGCCGGCGGCGTGCCGGTCGACGTCGTGACGACGGAGGACCAGGGCTACCGGGTCACCGTGGAGCAGCTCGAGGCGGCCCGCACGGACCGCACGAAGGTGCTGCTGTGGTGCTCGCCCTCCAACCCCACGGGCGCCGTCGCCTCCCCCGAGGAGGTCGAGGCGATCGGCAACTGGGCGCTCCAGCACGGCATCTGGGTGGTTGCGGACGAGATCTACGAGCACCTCGTGTACGGCGGGGTGGAGCACGTGTCGATGCCTGTCGCCGTGCCGGAGCTCGCCGAGCAGTGCGTCGTCGTGAACGGTGTGGCGAAGACCTACGCGATGACGGGATGGCGGGTCGGCTGGCTGATCGGTCCGACCGATGTCGTCCGGGCTGCGACCAACCTGCAGTCGCACGCGACGTCCAACGTCTCCAACGTCGCTCAGCGGGCCGCCCTGGCTGCCGTCGAGGGCGACCTGTCGGCGGTGGCCGGGATGCGCGCCGCGTTCGACCGGCGCCGGCAGACGATGGTGAAGATGCTCAACGAGATCCCCGGGGTCGACTGCCCCGAGCCGTTCGGTGCCTTCTACGTCTGCCCGTCCATCAAGGCACTGCTCGGCAAGACGTTGCGCGGCAAGACGATCAAGAGCTCGGCGCAGCTGGCGGAGTAGGTCCTGGACGAGGCGGGTGTCGCTGTGGTGCCCGGCGAGGCGTTCGGGACGCCCGGCTACTTCCGGCTCTCCTACGCGCTCGGTGACGACGACCTGGTGAAGGGCGTCAGCCGGCTCGCCGCGCTGCTGTCGGAAGCTCGGTAGCGCAGGCCAGCCCGACCAGCTCGGCACTGACGTCCGCCGACCGCTCGAGCTGGAGCATGTGCCCAGCATCCGGGTAGACGCGCAGCCGCGCGTGCGGCAGCGCGTCGGCGAGCGCACGGCTCATCGGCAGCGGGCAGAGCCGGTCCTCCGTGCCCACGAGGATCGTCACCGGCACGTCCCGCAGCGCCGTCAGCGCCGCGAGCCGGTCGTGCAGGGTGAGGGTCTCGAAGAAGTCCGCGACCGTGTGCGCGGAGCAGGCGGAGAGGACCTCGAACGTCCGGCGCACGTCGGCGGGCCGGACGTGCCTGCCGAACAGCAGTGGCCGCAGGAACGGACGCGGGAGCGGCCGGCGACCGGCGTCCTCCCAGCGCCGGGCCTGCTCCATGGCGGCCGGCAGCACGGCCCGGACGCGCGCGGCCGCTCGGGGCGGCAGCCCCCAGGTGGAATCGGCCAGGCCACCGCCGGACGTGGCCACCAGACCTACGGCGACGACCCGGGTCCCGACGTCCGAGGGGTGCTGCTCCACGTACGACATGACCGTCATGCCGCCCATGGAGTGGCCGACGAGGACCACCGGCCCGACGGCCACCTCGTCGAGCACGGTCCGCAGGTCGCGGCCGAGCTGCTCGAGCGTGGCCGAGCCGCGCGGCGCCCGGCCTGATCGGCCGTGGCCACGATGGTCGTAGCTCACGACCCGTAGGTCCGGCCGGGCCGCGAGGAGGGCGGCCACCTGCCGGTCCCACAACCGGTTCGACAGCACGTAGCCGTGCGCGAGCACGACGGTCCCGCTCGGCTCGTCGGACCCGAAGACCTCGACGTGCAGCGAGGTGCCGTCGTCGGCGACCGCCGTGACCTCACGGGCATGCAGGACCGGCCAGTCCTCCGGAAGACGGCGTCGGCGCCGAGACACCGTGGCACCGGCCGCTGCAGCGGCGGCGAGGACCAACGGCGTACGGCGCATGGCCAGAGTTTACCTGTGACGTGGCGTCACAGGAACCCGGCTCCCGCGTCAGCCGGTGCGCTGCGCGGGAAGGTCTGCCGTGGCCAGTGCCTCCCTGGCGACGGCATAGCCGGCTGCCATCAGGCGCGGCGTCTGGGTGAAGTCACGCATCTCGATGCGGCCGAGGTCCGGCCGGCGCAGCCGCACCACCCGCTGGTCGGGATGGACGCCGGTGTGCGGCCGGTCGAGCTGCGCCCGGCTGATCGCGAAGGCCTGCAGCAGCACGTCGAGCGCGGTCATGCGGTCGTCGCGCCGGCCGAGCGCGCCGCCCGACGTGTCGATCACCCAGACGCGCGCGCCACCGACCTCGAGGCCGCGTTCGACGGGGACGGGGCAGACCACGCCGCCGTCGACGTGCAGCGAGTTGCCCAGCTCCACCGGCGGGAACAGCGCAGGCACGCAGGCGCTCGCCGTGAGGATGGCGACCGGGTCCCCGTCGCACCACCACGAGGGCTGCCCGGTGAACAGGTCAGTCGTGACGACGTGGCACGGCACGGCCGTGTCGCCCAGGTCGTCCAGCGGCACCCACCGCCGCACCAGCGACCGGAGCGCGTCCGGTTCGTACAGGTGGTCGTCGCGGAGGACCGCGTGCACCAGCGGATGGGAGGCGAGCAGCCGCCGGTTGCGGCCGAAGATGTCCGCCCGCTCCAGCCTGCGCCAGATGGCTTCGAGCTCCGCCAGCCGTTCCGCGGTCGGGTCGACCGCCATGAACGCGGCGTTCAGGGCACCCACGCTGCACCCGACGAAGGCATCCGGGCGGACCCCCGCGTCGAACAGCGCACGCAGCGCACCCACCTGCGCGGCGCCGAGGGAACCGCCGCCGCTGAGGACCACGACCTCTTGCGGGCGCGCCGGCACCACGTGCTTGCTCGCACGCGCTCGACGCAGGGACAGAGCCATGCGATGAGCATCGGACGCCGCCCGCCGGACCTTTCACCCGATCAGGTGATCCTCAGCGGCTCGCCGCCACGAGCGCCTCAGCTGAGGCGGACGGTGGCCCTTGCGCCCATGAGGACCTTGTTGCCCTCCACCGTGGCGGTGAGGCCGACGACGACGGTGCCGTCGTCGTTTTTCTCCTCGACGACCCCGGAGACGGTCAGCGTCGCCCCCTGGTCGTCGTCCTCGACCACGACGGGACGGCTGAACCGGACGCCGTACTGCACGACCCTGCCGGGGTCGCCGGCCCAGTCCGTCACGACCCGGCCGGCGGTCGCCATCGTGAGCCTGCCGTGCGCGATCACGTTCGGCAGACCGACGGACTTCGCCACCCGCTCGTTCCAGTGGATGACGTTGAAGTCGCCGCTCGCGCCCGCGTAGCGGACCAGGTTGTCGCGCTTGATCTGGAACTCCTGGGCGGGGATCTCGGTCCCCACCTCGACCTCGTCGAACGCGGGCATCACGCCGTCCCCCTGCTGACGATGGTGTTGGTGACCGTGGCGACGTGCTCGCCGGACTCGGTGGTGACCTCGGTGACGAGGGTCATGAGCTCGTTGCTCCCCTTGGCCGTGATGTCGGCGATCCGCTGCTCGAGCACGAGGACGTCGCCGGCCTGGACGGGGCGGGCGAACTCGAAGGCCTGCTCGCCGTGCACGACCATCGCGAAGTTCAGCCCGAGGCCCGGGTCGAGGATGAAGCCGCCCCCACCGCCGCCCGTGCTCGCGGAGATGAGGAACGTGGGTGGCGCGATCACGTCGGTATAACCGGCGGCCTTCGCGGCCTCCCGGTCGGTGTAGAGCGGGTTGTCGTCGCCGATCGCGGCGGCGAAGCGGCGGATGTCGTTGCGCGTCACCTCGACGGGCTCGCCGACCGGCGCCTTGCGTCCGATGTAGTCGCGGTTGAGGGGCATGCGCGGAGCCTAACGATCAGGTGGGCGTCGTCACGTCGGGCCCCTGCTCAAGGAACGGGCTGATCCGGACGACACACACCTGAGCCCACCCGGCTGGTCCTTCCGGACTAGAGCTCGTGGCTCTGCCGCCGTCGCCCACCCGAACGGAGCCAGCGATGAAGACCCGACGCCCCACCCGCGGACGCCGCGCCTCTGTCGCCGCGGTCCTCGCCGGACTCGTCACGGTGCTGCTGCCGAGCGCGCACGCCGAGGCGGCGGTCAGCTCGCACTTCTCGCTGCGGCTGCACGAGACCTTCACCGCAGGCATCTCGCCGTCCAGGTGGGGCACCTACGAGGGCCAGCCCGGCGGCAACCCCTACGGCTACTGGATGCACAGCCACGTCCAGGCGTACAACGGTGCGGCCCTGCTGCGCGGCTACCGCGACGGCGGCCGGTACGTCACCGGCGGCTTCATGCTCAACAGCATCGCCCAGACCTACGGCAAGTACGTCGTACGTGCGAAGTTCGACCGCAGTACGACGGTCGAGCACGCCATGCTGCTGTGGCCGACCAGCGGCTGGCCGCCGGAGGTCGACTTCAGCGAGGGCCCGACCAGTCAGGGCGTGATGGCGACGTCGCACTGGGGTGCGAGCAACTCGCAGCTGCACGCGTTCAAGAAGGTCGACATGACGCAGTGGCACACCTACGGCGTGGAGTGGACCCCGACCCGGCTGCTGTTCACCGTCGACGGCGTGGGCTGGGCCAGCATGGGCGGCTCCGCAGTCCCGCACCAGCGGATGAAGCTCGCGGTGCAGACCGTCGCGACCAGCCAGCCCTCGAGCACGGCCGGCGAGGTGCGGATGTCCATCGCCGACGTCTACGTCTGGTCCTACTCCTAGGCCTGCTCCTGCAGGAGTAGGCGCGTCGTCCTCCGCGGGACGATGCCCTCGGGTGCTGGCGCCCGTACGGTCGGGGCGTGCTCGCTGTCCTGCGCGTCCTGCTGCTCGCCGCCTTCCAGGTGGTCGGGACGGTCGGTGCAGCGCACGCGCAGCACGAGAGCTTCCCGTGGTGGGCGGGGGCGCTGCTGGTCGCCGGCCCACTGTCGCTGCTCGCCCTGCGCCGCGCACCCTGGTTCGCGCTCGGGGTGTCGCTGGGCGCCGCCATCACGTGGTTCGCCCTCGGGTACCCGGGCGGTCCGGTCCCCGCCGCCTTCGTCGTGGCAGTCCTCGTCACCACCCTGCACGGCCACCGCCGGCAGGCCTGGGTCGCGGTCGGTGCGGGCGGCCTGACGCTGTGGTCCGCGTGGCTGCTCGGCGCCCACACGTTCGGTCCGGCGCTCGGCGGGACGGCCTGGCTCATCGTGCTCGTCACGGTCGCCGAGGTGGCCCGCACCCGGCGGGAGGCGGCCGCCGAGGCACGGCGGAACCGCGCCAGCGAGGAGCGGCTGGCGGTCGCCCGCGAGCTGCACGACGTGCTGGCGCACAGCGTGTCGCTCATCAGCGTGCACGCCGGGGTGGCCTTGCACCTGCTGGACACCGATCCTGCCCAGGCGCGCACGTCGTTGGAGACGATCCGAGAGGCCAGCCGGGACACTCTCACCGAGCTGCGCGCCACGGTCGGCGCGCTCCGGGCGCCCGCGGAGGCTGCCCCGCTGCGCCCGACCGCTGGGCTGTCCTCGCTGGGTGCCCTGACCTCTCGGGTCGCAGGAGCGGGCCTCGACGTCCGCACCAGGACGGAAGGCACCGTGCGGCCGCTGCCCGCGGCGGTCGACCTCGCGGCCTACCGGATCGTGCAGGAGGCGCTGACGAACGTGACGCGGCATGCTGCGGCCCAGCACGCGGAGGTCGTCGTCTCCTACGGCCACGACGACGTGACCATCGGCGTGACCGACGACGGACGCGGAGGTGGCCCGATGACGGAGGGGAACGGCTTGACCGGCATGCGGGAGCGGGCGGCAGCCCTGGGCGGGTCGCTCGTGGCCGGTCCCCGTGCCGAGGGCGGCTTCTCGGTGACCGCTGTGCTGCCG
>JBHEMB010000054.1:0-4298 GCA_046262855.1 Mycobacteriales bacterium
GCAGGCGGCCCGCATCGCCCTCGGACTCAAGCTCGTCGAACGACGCGACATCGTCGAGCACCTGTCCGCGTGGACCAGCGGCCGGCTCACGCACCAGGAGCACCAGCTCCTTCACGGCATGGGACGCCACGTCTTCTCGGCTGCCCGCGAGGTCCTCCAGGAACTGGAACAAGCCCACCACCTGAAACTCGCACCACGTCTGGACGACGTGGCCGCCGACGGCTCCACCATTCACATCGGCGCCCTAACCCTTCAAGTGCCAGTCGACGACCAACCCGCGCTGCAGCAACAGCGGATCCACTCGATCAACTACGGGGCGGCCGGCCACGAGCCGTTCCTCCAGTACTTCGGCCGGCCGTGCGCCGTGACCAGCACCCCACCGAGCACACCCAAGTGCATGCCGGACCGGACCTCCATCGAACGCCTGATGATCAAGGCGGGGTCTCGTACCCGCCGGTTCTAGGACCGGTGGTCCGTAGCTGGCCCCTTCGCGGCCTTCCGACGCGTGCAGCTTGCTCGGCAGCGGCAGAGGCATGCCGCAGCTGAAGGCCCGCATCGCACCGGACTACCAGCACGGGACGGAGGGCAGCCCGCAGCGGTCCTGAGAGCCAGAGGCTCCCCGCCGTACCGCCAGCATCATCCGGCTGACCCCGCTCCCTGCTGCGGGCTCTTGGTGAAATGCGAGCCCGATCCACGGGACGGACGCCAACGACATCGACTCCACCGGCGAAAGGGTCTGAGCCCGTCTGTCACCGTGGCCGCTCCCACTTCCAGGGTGTCCCTGGACGGAACGCGAAGTGTCACTTTGCGGATCCCAGGTGTGTCGTGGTGCTGGACGCCCAGTGTCGTCACCCGGACGCGAGTGTCGTAGCGACGGACGGGGGTGTCGCTCGCCGCACACGAACGGGTCACTCCAGTCGGACGTGTCACAAGCGTGCGGCGTGCTTTCCTGCCCGCGGGGGCAGGCGCGGGATGGGTGTCTGGCTGCGGCTCTGGTCGCGATCAACCGCGGAGCGGTAGTCGCTCGAGCACCTGGTGGCTCGTGTACCGCGACAGCACGAGCTCGATCTCGTCCGCCGTCCACTGCTCGCCGGCGAGCTCGGACAGCGCGCGGGGGATGATGAGGCCATGGCCGCGGCGGACCGTCACGTGGGCGTGGAAGGGCCGTTGCTCCGGGATGCCCAGTGCCACCTGCACGTCGCGCGCGAGCGGCGCCAGCCGGCCCGCGACGCCCGCCCACAGCACCCGCGCGCCGAACGTCCCGCCGCCGCTGAGCCGCAGCGGCACTGGCCCGTGCCGGGCCGCGACCGGCCGCAACGCCTCGAGCACCGGCTCGGGGTCCGGACGCTCACCGAGGAACGCCAAGGTGACGTGCCACCGGGGATCGGCATCGCCTCCGAGCGCCGCCGCCAGCTGGGCGCAGACCTCCGCCGGCGGTCGAACACCCACGAAGAGCCGCACGACCCGCACGGTGCCAGATCGGAATAGTTGAATGCTCAACTTAGTTGTGGCACAGTGACAGCCTCGACACCAGGAGCACCCATGGCCATCCATCGCCTCAACCACGCCGTCCTCTACGTCAGCGACGTCGAGCGGTCCGTCGCGTTCTACCGCGACATCCTCGGGTTCCGGACGAAGCTGGCCTTCCCCGGCGCCGCGTTCCTGCAGGCACCGGGTTCCACCAACGACCACGACCTCGGGCTGTTCCAGGTCGGCAACGCCCCGCGACAGCAGGGCATCGGGCTCTACCACCTGGCGTGGGAGGTCGAGAGCCTCAACGACCTCGAGGAGCACCTCGGCAAGCTGTCCGAGGCGGGGGCGCTGGTCGGCATGAGCGACCACGGGACGACCAAGTCGCTCTACGCCAAGGACCCTGACGGCATCGAGTTCGAGGTCGTCTGGCTCATCCCGGCGCACCTGCTGACCGGTGCCGAGGAGGACGGGGACCCGCGACCCAAGCCGCTGGACCTCGCGAAGGAGAAGGCGCGGTACGGCGGGGACACCCGCGGCGGCGTCGGCATCTCGATCCCGATCGGCGTCACCGTCTGACCCTGACGTCATCAGCTCTGCTCCTCAGGTCACGCGCGGCAGCTATGACGTAAGGGCTAGTTTCGGGCGCATGGCCTGGGACCTGCTCGTCGACCGCTCGGACCTCTCGAAGACTTCGATCGTGGAGGTGCCGGAGCCGCTCATCGGCGACGGGCAGGCGCTGCTGAGGGTGGACCGGGTCGGCATGACCGCGAACAACGTGACCTACGCGCTGTTCGGCGACGCGATGCACTACTGGGAGTTCTTCCCGGCCGCTCCGGGCTTCGGCCGGGTGCCGCTCTGGGGCTTCGCCGAGGTGGCCGCCTCCCGGGTGCCCGAGGTGCCCGTCGGCACCCGGCTGTACGGCTACCTGCCGACCTCGAGCCACCTGCTCGTCGAGCCGTCCAGGGTGACCGCGAAGGGCTTCCGGGACGCCAGCCCGCACCGTCAGCACCTGCCTTCGCCGTACAACGGTCTGACCACCACGACGCACGACCCTGCCTACGTGCAGGTGCAGGAGGACCTGCAGGTGCTCTACCGGCCGCTGTTCATGACGAGCTTCATGCTGGCCGACTTCCTCAGCGACAACGGGTACTTCGGCGCCGACACCGCGGTCATCTCGAGCGCGTCGTCGAAGACCTCGTACGGCACCGCGTTCCTCCTCGACGGCATTCGCAGGATCGGGCTGACATCCGCTGGGAACAGGGCGTTCACGGAGTCCCTCGGCTGCTACGACCAGGTCGTGACGTACGACGAGGTCACGTCGTTGCCGGCCTCAAAGGCGGTGTACGTCGACGTCGCCGGCGACGCCGACCTGCGGCGGGCCGTGCACGAGCAGCTGGCCCCGGTGCACTCGGCCGTCGTTGGCGCGGCGCACCACTCCTCCGCCCCGAGCTTCGGGGCCGGCGAGCCGCTGCCGGGTGGCCGTCCGACGTTCTTCTTCGCGCCCGACCAGATGCGCAAGCGGACCGCCGACTGGGGCCCGCACGGCGTCGAGGACCGGCACGCGCAGGCATGGCAGCGCTTCGCGCCGGTCGTCGAGGGCTGGGTCGACATCGTGCTGGGCGTGGGCCCGGAGGCACTCCAGGCCGACTGGCTCGAGACCCTGGCCGGCCAGACACCCCCGCGCACCGGCCACGTCGTCCAGCTCTAACCGCCCTCCCCCTTCCGCCATTCATCGCGGGAAGGCCGGGGCAGCTAGACGACTTGGGAGAGGCGGCCGGTGCGGACGTCGTAGAGGAACCCTCCGACGGCGGTGTCCTTGGGCAGGTACGGCGAGCTGCACACCCGCTGGACGTCTCCGATGAGCGTCGCGCGCTGGTCGTCCATCGTCCGGAACTCGAGCGACCTGGTGTCGATGCCGGACGCCTCGTAGATGGTCTGGTGCACCTGGTCGTCGGTGGCGGAGGCCATCTTGCAGTCGGTGTGCTCGACGACGAGGACCCGGTTGACGCCCAGCAGGTGAGTGGCGAGGACGAGGGTGCGCAGGACGTCGTCGGTGACGCGGCCACCGGCGTTGCGCAGGATCTTCGCCTCGCCAGGCTCGAGCCCGAGCATGTGCAGCGGGTCGATGCGCGAGTCCATGCAGGTGACGACGGCCAGCCCCTTCCGGGCCTGGCCTGGCAACCCCGTGTCGGTGAACTGCGCGGCGTACTTTTCGTTGCTGGCGAGGACGTCGTCGAAGGAACCCATGGCTACATCATTTCGGAGAACCTCACGACGCCGAGCGAGGGGGTCGCTACGGCGTCCACGCGCACGTCGTGGGGTTCGCTCGGCAGCGCGTCGACGAGCTCGTGGTCGTGCAGCAGCGCGACCGTGAGCCCACGGGCGCGCGGCAACGCCCGGTCGTAGCAACCGGCGCCCTTGCCCAGCCGGAAACCCGCCCGGTCGACGAGCAGCGCCGGCACCAGCACCACGTCGCAGGAGGCCAGCGCCGCACGCCCGAGGAGCGGACCTGCGGGCTCCTCCACGACGCCGCGACGGGTGAGCTCCCCGTCGTACGCGCCCCAGTCGAGGTCCCAGTCCGGCGTGACGACGGGCAGCAGCCAGCCGCGCTGGACGGTGACCCGTGGCTCGCTGCCGACGGCGACGTAGGCGGCCACTCGGACCGCACCGTTGGTGAGCTCGAACAGCACCTCGTCGAGCACGGGGGGAGCAAGTGTGCTGCGGCGTGACTGGGCCTGTTGGCGGAGCGCCTGCTTGGTCTCCATCGTGGGAGAATGGCAGGCCGGCGGCACAGGAGGGGGTACGGGTGACGCTGAGATGGCGAC
>JBHEMB010000055.1:0-2563 GCA_046262855.1 Mycobacteriales bacterium
GTCCGGGCCCGTCACCGAGCCCGGATGAGCGCCTACCGGATCGACGATCGCATCGACGCGCATCTGAGGTGGTCACGGACATCGTCGCTCGGAAAACTCACCGCCAGCCGAGACGACACTCGATCGACTCTCACCCTGGCAGGACGCGCCGCCCGTGACGCTGCCGCGGGTGCTGTCACCGAAGCCCTCAAGACGCTGGCGAAGGAGGTCCAGCAGCTGGTGCAGGCGATCGGCACTGCCGAGTTCGCCGACTTGAAGCCCGGCCTCGACGTATCGCTGACCAATACCCAGGGAAACCTCGCGCTGTTCGAAGGCGACGTGCCCTTAACCAATTTCGGGCTAGGCACCAGACGGCTCACAGGCGCCGCGACCCAGCAGCTCCCCGGGTGTGTCAGGCCGGCTGAGCCACCAGGCCTGCGGACTCGACGCCGGCGACGGCGGCGGCCTCGTCGTTGTCGGAGCTGTCACCGGTGATCCCGACCGCGCCGAGCAGGACGCCGTCGGCGTCCCGGACCAGCACGCCCCCTGGCACAGGCACTAGGGCACCCACGCTGTGCCCGAGTGAGGCGAGGAAGTAGGGCTGCTGCTCGGCGCGCGCCATCAGTGCACGTGAGCCCACCCCCATCGACACCGCGCCGTGCGCCTTGCCGTATGCGATCTCGAACCTCTTGTTCGAGGCTCCGTCCTCGCGCTCGGCGGCCACGACGTGGCCGCCGGCATCGAGCACGACCACGGTCAGCGGCTGCAGAGAGGCCGTGCGGCCGTGGTTCCGTGCGCCGGCGATCAGCGTGCGGGCCTGGGACAGGGACAGGGACATCAGGTTGCCTCCTTCAGCGCGCGGCGCCGGCGGTGGAGGGTGGGTTCGGTGTAGCCGGAAGGCTGCTCGAGGCCGAGGAAGACCAGCTCGCGAGCCGTGCAGAACGCGTGCCCTTCGTACGACGGCCCCATGGGCTGGTAGCCCGGCGCCGCCTGCTGGGCGTCGACCACCGCGGCCATGCGACGGAAGGCGTCGTCGACCTGCTCGGTCGTCACGACTCCGTGGCGGAGCCAGTTCGCCACGTGCTGCGAGGAGATGCGGCAGGTGGCCCGGTCTTCCATCAGCGCTGTCCCGTGGATGTCAGGGACCTTGGAGCAGCCGATGCCGTCGTCGATCCATCGCTTCACGTAGCCCAGGATGCCCTGCAGGTTGTTCTCGACCTCGGCCATCCGTTCCTCGTCGGTCCAGTCGGTGGAGGCAGCCAGCGGGACGGTCAGCAGCTGGTCGAGGGTGGTCCGCCGGCCGCCGGCGAGCTGCTCCTGACGGGCGACGACGTCGACCTCGTGGTAGTGCAGCGCGTGCAGCGTCGCCGCGGTGGGCGACGGCACCCAGGCGCAGGACGCGCCGGACCTCGGGTGGGCGACCTTCTGCTTGAGCATCGCCGACATCTCGTCGGGCATCGCCCACATGCCCTTGCCGATCTGGGCACGGCCGCGGAAGCCGCACGAGAGCGCGATGTCGACGTTCTGGTCCTCGTAGGCCTTGATCCACGCGGTCGAGCGCATGTCGTTCTTGCAGACCATCGGTCCGCCGAGGCTCGACGTGCGCAGCTCGTCGGCCGTCCGGTCGAGGAAGCCGGTATTCACGAAGGCGACGCGTCCGCGCGCCGCGTGAATGCACGCCTTCAGGTTCGCCGAGGTGCGCCGCTCCTCATCCATGATCCCCAGCTTGATGGTCCCCCGGGCCAGGCCGAGCAGGCTCTCGACGCGCGCGAACAGCTCGTCGGTGAAGGCGACCTCTTCGGGTCCGTGCATCCTCGGCTTCACGGCGTACATCGAGCCGGTCCGGGAGTTCGACAGCTGCCCGCGCTTCTGCAGGTCCACCAGCGCGCAGAGCGCGGTCATGACTGCGTCCAGGATCCCCTCGGGGATCTCCTCGCCGTCGAGGAGCACGGCGTCCGTGGTCATCAGGTGGCCCACTTGCCGGACGAAGAGCAGCGACCGCCCGGGCAGGACGAGCGCGCCGTCGCGACCTTGGTACGTCCGGTCGGCGGCGAGCGTCCTGGTGAACATCGAGCCGGCCTTGGCCACCTCGACGGTCAGCGTGCCGGCGTTGAGCAGCAGCCAGTTCCGGTAGGCCGCCACCTTGTCCTCGGCGTCCACCGCCGCCACGGAGTCCTCGAAATCCATGATCGTCGAGACGGCGGCCTCGACGAGCAGGTCCTTGACGCCTGCTGCGTCGTGGCGGCCGATGGCGTCGCCACGGTCGAGCTGGATCTCGACGTGCAGTCCGTGGTGGACCAGGAGCACGGCTTCCGGGGCGGAGCCGTCGCCTCGGTGACCGACGTACTGCGCGGGCTCGGCGAGCATCGACCGGACCGTTCCCAGAGCGACGGACAGCTCGCCGTCGACGACCGAGTAGCCGGTGGCGTCGGCGTGCGACCCGATGTCGAGGGGGAAGTGCTCGTCGAGGAACGCGCGCGCCCTGGCGATGACCTCGGCGCCCCGACGGGGGTTGTACGGGCCGCCTCTCTGCCGACCGTCGTCCTCGGCGATGACGTCGGTGCCGTACAGGGCGTCGTAGAGC
>JBHEMB010000056.1:0-7600 GCA_046262855.1 Mycobacteriales bacterium
CCTACCGCACCGACGTGACGCTGCCGGCGTCCTGGACCGGGAGTACCCGCGGCGCGAAGCTCGACCTCGGGAACTTCTCCGGCAGCGTCCAGGTGTACGTCAACGCCGCCCGCGCCACCGCGGACATCGACCCGCAGGCGCCGATCGACATCACGCAGCTGCTGCGGCCAGGGACGAACACCATCAAGGTCGTGCTCGCCACGACCTTGATGAACAAGGCCGCGGTCTCGCCGACCACCCCCGTGACCCGAGCGGGCTGGGCGGCCTCCATCGCCCACGGGACGCAGGCGTACGGGCTCCAGTCCGAGGTGCGGCTGCTCCCCTATGCCCGTCGGACCGTCGCGCTGACGTCGAGCCACGGTGCGTCGTTCGGCTGGCCGTTCCGAGGCTCACCGCTGCTGCCACCCGTCGCCCTGGTGGCGCTGGTAGGTACGGCGGTACTCATCGGGCAGCGGCGCCTGGTGCCGCGAAGCGGGCCGGGCAAACGTCCCGTGATCGCCGGTGCATCCCTTCCGTAACATGACTACGGGCCACGCCACCGCGGTGGCCAAGCGACTGGTGACCGCTGCCGCATCGCTGAGCCAGGCGGCTGATGTCCGTTCCGATTGACGACCGAGGTGTCCGCATGAGACTGACTCACCTGCAGCGGCTCGAAGCCGACTCGATCCGGATCATGCGTGAGGCCGTTGCGGAGTCCGAGCGGCCGGTGATGCTGTACTCGGTCGGCAAGGACAGCGCCGTGATGCTGCACCTGGCGCGCAAGGCGTTCTACCCGAGCAAGCCGCCGTTCCCGCTGCTGCACGTGGACACGACCTGGAAGTTCCGGGAGATGTACGCCTTCCGCGACGAGCGGGTCCGCGAGTACGGCCTGGAGCTGCTGGTGCACCAGAACCCGGAGGCGCTGGCCAAGGGCATCAACCCCTTCGACCACGGCTCGGCGGTGCATACCGACGTCTGGAAGACCGAGGGCCTCAAGCAGGCGCTCGACAAGTACGGCTTCGACCTGGCCTTCGGCGGAGCCCGCCGCGACGAGGAGAAGTCTCGGGCCAAGGAGCGGGTGTTCAGCCTGCGGTCGGCGCAGCACCGGTGGGACCCGAAGCTGCAGCGACCGGAGCTGTGGGGCGTGTACAACGCCCGGCTGAACCCGGGCGAGAGCGTGCGGGTGTTCCCGCTGTCGAACTGGACCGAGCTCGACGTGTGGCAGTACATCCATCTGGAGGGCATCCCGATCGTGCCGCTGTACTTCAGCGCGAAGCGTCCGGTGGTGGAGCGCAACGGGACGCTGATCATGGTCGACGACGACCGGATGCCGCTGGCCCCGGATGAGACGCCAGAGCTGCGGTCGGTGCGGTTCCGGACCCTGGGTTGCTACCCGCTCACGGGGGCGATCGAGAGCACCGCAGCGACCTTGCCGGAGATCATCCAGGAGATGCTGCTGACGACGACCAGCGAGCGGCAGGGCCGCGTGATCGACCACGACTCGTCAGGGTCGATGGAGAAGAAGAAGCAAGAGGGGTACTTCTGATGGCGCAC
Source organism: Mycobacteriales bacterium (assembly GCA_046262855.1). Classification (GTDB taxonomy): domain Bacteria; phylum Actinomycetota; class Actinomycetes; order Mycobacteriales; family SCTD01; genus RYN-111. The sequence goes on from JBHEMB010000056.1 coordinate 1,534, forward strand.
GCGTCCGATCTGATCGCCCGCGACATCGAGGCGTACCTGCACGCCCACGAGCACAAGACGCTGCTGCGCTTCATCACCTGTGGCAGCGTCGATGACGGCAAGAGCACGTTGATCGGCCGGCTGCTGTTCGAGTCACACATGGTCTTCGAGGACCACCTCGCCGCGCTCGAGGTGGACAGCAAGAAGCTCGGCACCCAGGGCGACGAGCTCGACTTCGCGCTGCTCGTCGACGGGCTCGGTGCCGAGCGCGAGCAGGGCATCACCATCGACGTGGCGTACCGGTTCTTCTCCACGGAGACGCGCAAGTTCATCGTCGCCGACACGCCTGGTCATGAGCAGTACACCCGCAACATGGTAACCGGCGCCTCGACTGCCGCCGCGGCCGTGATCCTCGTCGACGCCCGGCACGGCGTGCTGACCCAGACCCGCCGACACAGCTACCTGGTCTCGCTGCTCGGCATCAAGCACGTCGCGGTGGCGATCAACAAGCTCGACCTGGTCGACTACAGCCAGCAGGTGTACGAGCAGATCGAGGCCGACTACCGCGCCTTCGCGGCCGAGATCGGCCTGGAGAACATCACCTGCATCCCCATGTCGGCGCTGCGCGGGGAGAACATCACCACGCCCTCCGAGCACACCCCCTGGTACGACGGGCCGACCCTGATGTCCTACCTGGAGGCAGTGGAGGTCGACGACGACCGCCAGTCGGGTCCCTTCCGGATGCCGGTGCAGTGGGTCAACCGGCCGGACCTGGACTTCCGCGGCTTCGCCGGCGAGATCGTCGGCGGTGCGATCCGGGTCGGCGACCCGGTCCGGGTCGTGCCGGCCGGTACCACCTCGAGCGTCACACGGATCGTCACGCTGGACGGCGACCTCACCGAAGCCGTGGCAGGGCAGTCGGTCACCCTCACCCTCGCCGATGAGATCGACTGCAGCCGCGGCGACGTGCTCTGCGCCGCCGACCACCCGGCACCCTCCGCTGACCAGTTCCGCACCCATCTCGTCTGGATGACCGAGGAGCCCATGCAGCCGGGCCGGGCCTACCTGGTGAAGATCGGTGCGCGGACGGTCGGCGCTTCGATCTCCGGACCGGAGTTCCGCATCGACGTCAACACCCTCGAGCAGCAGCCCGCACCGACCTTGGGCCTCAACGAGATCGGCGTGTGCGACCTGCGGCTGGACCGGCCGATCGCCTTCGACCCGTACGTCGACAACCGCGACATGGGCGGCTTCATCGTCATCGACCGCTTGACGAACGACACCGTCGGCGCCGGGATGATCCGCGGCGCCTTGCGGCGCTCCCACAACGTGCACTGGCAGGCCATCGACGTCAGCAAGCACTCCCATGCCGCCCTCAAGGGGCACCGCCCTGCGGTCGTGTGGTTCACCGGCCTGTCAGGCGCAGGCAAGTCCACCATCGCCAACCTCGTCGAGAAGCGGCTGCACAGCGAGGGGATCCACACGTACCTGCTCGACGGCGACAACATCCGGCACGGCCTCAACAAGGACCTCGGCTTCAGCGAGTCCGACCGGCACGAGAACATCCGCCGGATCGCCGAGGTCAGCCGGCTCATGGTCGATGCGGGGCTGGTGGTCCTGACCAGCTTCATCTCCCCGTTCCGCACCGAAAGGGCCATGGCTCGCGCCCTGCTCGAGGAGGGCGAGTTCGTCGAAGTGCACGTCGACACCCCGCTCGACGTCGCCGAGAACCGAGACACCAAAGGCCTGTACGCAAAGGCCCGCCGAGGCGAGCTGTCCGACTTCACAGGCATCGACTCCCCCTACGAGGCCCCGGACTCCCCCGAGGTCCGCATCGACACCACGGCCATGACCCCCGAGGAGGCCGCCGAGCAGGTGGTTACCTATCTCAGAGAGCACGGCATCCTGCGCTGAGCCGGAGCGGCACGAGCGCCGGAAGAGGACGACGTCAGCCTGCCGCGCAGCTCCGCAACAGGTCGCGGGTCCGGCTGGTCGAGGCGGCCCGGTCTGTGCCGACGGGGACGATCTGGGCCCAGATGTCGGTGGCGCCGGCGTCGAGCAGCCCCTGCAGCTGCTTGGCCACTGAGGTCTCGTCACCGACGATGGCCGCCGCTGCCGGCTCGTCGGCACCGCCGACCTCCAGGATGCGCTGATAGTTCGGCATCCCGGCGTACGCGCCTGCCGTCGCGGCGACCGCCGCGCGGGCCTCGCTCTCGTCGTCGTGCACCGCGACCGGAAGACCGGCAACGACCCGCGGCGTCGGCCGGCCGGCTTCGGCAGCCGCGGCGTGGAGCTTCGGGATGATGTGCGACTCGATCGCCTTCGGAGGTGCCATCCAGAGAACCGCGCCGTCGGCGAGCTGTCCCGCGATCCGCAACAGCCTCGGCCCGAGGGCCGCGACGAGGACCGGCACCGGATGGGGCACGGGGACGGCGCGACCCGAGCTGTGGGCGCTCCACTCCTGGCCGTCCAGGTCGACGTCCTCGCCCCGCAGCAGGGCGGCCAGGATCGTGACGTACTCCTCGGTGTTGAGTCCCGGGCGGTCGTAGGAGAGGCCGAGGACGTCGCGCACCAGCGCCTCGTGCGACGGGCCGATCCCCAGCGTGAACCCCGGCCGGCCCATCGCGGAGGAGACCGAGGCTGCGCGGTTGGCCTGCAGAATCGGGTGGCACGGGTAGGTCTGCAAGACCGCGGTGCCGAGCTCGAGGCGCTCCGTCGCGCGGCCGGCGAGGGCCATCGCCACGAGCGGGTCGCCCTGCACGATGCTCGCGTACCACAGCGAGGTGAAGCCGTCGGCCTCCGCTTGCTGAGCCTGGACGACGATCTTGTCGACGGACGAGGCACCACCGGTCAGACCAATACGCATGCGGCAAGCCTACGTCGCAGAATTGCTATACGCGACTCTCCTTTCATGATTGAGTAGTTCTCAACTCTGTCCTGGGGAGGTCCTGTGCCGGTATCCATCAACGAGACGGCGTCGGCGGTCGGTGTCGAGGTCGAGGGCCTGCACGGCAACGCCCTCGTCGACGAGACAGTCGCCGCCGAGTGCCGGGCGCTGCTCGACCAGCGCGGCGTGGTCGTCTACCGCGAAGCCCACGTCGATGACGACCAGCTCGTCGCGTTCAGCAGGATGCTCGGTGAGGTCCTTCCGGTCCCGCGCGGAGCAGAGGCGACGCACCCCGAGGTCGACGTGATCAGCCTGGATCCCGAGAAGAGCGTGCTGGCCGCCGTGCGGCAAGGGACCTTCTACTGGCACATCGACGGCACCCGCCAGTCGGTGCCGGAGAAGGCGACGCTGCTGACCGCCGTCGAGGTCTCCGACGAGGGAGGCGACACCGAGTTCGCCAGCACCTACGCCGGCTACGAAGGACTGACCGATGAGGACAAGGCGGCGATCGGCGACCTGCGCGTGGTGCACAGCTTCACCGCTGCCCAGCTACTGGTGAACCCGCACCCGACCGCCGAGGAGCGGGCCGCCTGGGACCGGGTCCCGGCCAAGGAGCACCCGCTGGTGTGGCGCCGCAAGGACGGGCGCAGGTCGCTGCTCATCGGCGCCACCGCCGGCGAGGTTGTCGGGATGCCGGCTGACGAGGGCCGCGCCCTGCTCGACCGGCTCCTCGACGCGGCCACCCAACCGGAGCTCGTGCTGCGTCATCACTGGCGGCGCGGCGACCTGGTGATCTGGGACAACACCGGCATGCTGCACCGAGCCATCCCCTACGAGGTCACCTCCCGGCGACTGATGCATCGCACCACGCTCGTCGGCGAGGAAGAGATCGTCTGACATGACGGACCTTGCCCAGCTGCAGCGCGACGTGCAGTACCTGATGGACCGCACCGCGATCCTGGACTGCATCGCCCGGCACGCCAGAGGCTGCGACCGGCACGACGAGGAGCTGCTCGCCAGCGCCTACCACGAAGACGGGCTCGACGAGCACGGCGGCACCAAGAACCTGGGCCCCGCCTACGCCGCCTTCATCAACGCCTCACACGCCGCCACCTCCCAGCAGCACACCCACAACATCAGCACGCACACCTGCGACATCGACGGCGATGTCGCCCATGCCGAGAGCTACGTCCTGGTCGCGCTGCTGGCCACCGACGGCGGCAACGCGACTGTGATGAGCGGGCGCTACATCGACCGGCTGGAGAAGCGCGACGGTCAGTGGCGCATCGCCGCACGACGGTCCACTGTCGACCTCGCCCTGCACGGCAGCGCCGCCCTCCTCCAGCTGCCCGCGTTCAAGGCCCAGGGATACCCCAAGGGCACCCGCGACCGCACCGACGCCTCCTACCAGCGACCCCTCGACCTCGACACTCCGCCCTCCGCCACCTGGTGACTGAGAGCTGCCTCATGAGCACGTCTTTGCACGGACCCAGGCAAGGACATCAGCGGTGATCTCGTCGCGGTTGATCTCGTTGAGCAGCTCGTGGCGGGCGTCCTGGTAGTAGTGACTTGCCGAGGTCACCCCGGCGGCGCGCAGTGCGTCTTCGAGCTGTCTCGCGTTGTTGCCCATGTCCGCGGCGGCGTCTCGTTCTCCAGTGATCAGGAGCACGGGACAGGCGATCGACGTCAGCGCCGTCGGCTCCAGCGCGGGCACGACAGTGCTGAACAGCTCGTGGAGGAACCCGAACGTCAGGGGCACGTCGTCGCCGCAGCGCGGGTCCGCGATGTAGCGGTCGACTTCCGCGGCATCTCGGCTCAGCCAGTCGAAGGGCGTTCGTGCCGGCTCGAAGGCTGCGTTGAGGCCGCTGAGGGAAGGTGAGGGTTCGCTGCTCATGCCTGCCGCGATCGCCTGCTGGAGCTGTTCGGCGAAAGCCGCGACGACTGCTGCTCCTGCGGGGAACCCTGACAGGACGAGGCCGCTGAGATCGCGGTGGCGAGTGGCGTAGGCGAGGGCCGGCATCGAGCCCATCGAATGGCCGAACAGGACCACTGGTAGGACGGGATGCTCCACCCGCGCCGATTCGACCAGCTGGTGGAGGTCCTCGAGAAGGGCCTCGCCGGCGGAAGGGCCGATCAGCCCGATGCCGGTTGCGTCTGCCGTGTCGCCGTGTCCGCGATGGTCGAGTGCGTAGCCGCTGAACCCTGCCTCGTTGAGTGCCCGCGCGAACCGGTCGTACCGCCCGGAGTGCTCGGATGCCCCGTGCGAGATGACGACCACGCCGGACGAGACGGGTGGCTCCCAGCGACGGAAGGAGATGTCGACGCCATGTCCGTCGCGGAAGGTGCGGTGCTCCACCGTCGTCACCGCCCGAGCCACCCGACGTATCCGCCCGGGAAGACTGCCCGGGCAACGGCATCCGGTCCGATGGTCACGTCGGTGAAGTCCTTTCCGGCGAGCTGGTACGCCGTGCGGTCCCCCGGACCGTTGAGGGCTGCGCCCCGAAACACCGGAGCAGGACTCAGAGCGTTGCTCGTCTCGACGAGGTACATGCTGAGATCGCCGCAGCTCGAGGAGGACGGAGCACACGGCGGCGCGCTCGAGCTACCTGCATAGGCCACGGCCGCATGCCCGGGCGATCCCACAGCGACCTGCCACGTCGGAGACGCGGCGAGGTGCGTGCCAGGGACGAGCATCTTCCTGGGAGCGGTCCAGGTGACCCCCCGGTCCCCCGAGACCGTGAGGTACAGGCCGTCGCTCGGGCCCTGGGTGCCGCGCACCAGATACAGGTTCCCGTCGTGGTCTGCCCGCAGCTCCTCCTTGAACGGGCCCTTTCCGGCGAGGCCGTAGCCAGTTGGCAGGGCAGGTGCGACGCCGACCTGATGCCAGGTCGCCATCTCGTCGTCGCTGCGCAGGACGTACGCCGTCGACGGCGGCGCGTCCACGCCGATGCTCTCCGTGGTCGGCCCGCAGCGGATGATCAGGTACAGCCGACCCTGCGCGTCGGCCGTCGGGTAGTAGCCGTCCAAGGAGTCGAACTGCTCCCCCACGCCCTGGCACTGCGGGAAGTGCGACGCTGGCTTCTGCAGGAGGACCCGTCCCGCGTCCCAGGCCATGCCACCGTCGAGGGACCTGTAGCAAAGGCGCACACCCGCCGGGAACAGCAGACCGCCGACCTGCGCGGTGTTGGTGCAGTAGTAGAG
>JBHEMB010000057.1:0-11538 GCA_046262855.1 Mycobacteriales bacterium
AGCGGCACCTCCGATGACCGCGGCCGCGATCGCGTCGAGCTCGTAGCCGCTGCCGGTCACCGGAGAAGCACTTCCCAGCCGTCCCGTCACGAGGATGGCGCCGATGCCGCCGCACAGCCCTGAGATGACGTAGACGGCGAACTGCACGCGCTCGACGCGGATGCCCGACGCGCGGGCCGCCTCGGCGTTGCCGCCGACGGCGACGACGTGCCGGCCGAAGGCGGTGCGGTTGAGGACCACCCAGGCGACGACGCAGACGAGCGCGAAGACGTACACCGGCATGGGTACGCCGAGCACCCTCTTGGTGCCGAGGTTCGTGATCGTCGTGGCGGTGATCGTGATGGGCGTGTTGTCGCTCATCAGCAGCGCGAGGCCCCGGGCCGAGGAGAACATCGCGAGCGTGGCGATGAACGGCACGACCCGGCCCCACGTGACGGCGAGGCCGTTGACCGCACCGAGCACGACGCCACCGAACAGCGCGGCCAGCACCATGACAAAGCCGCCGGAGTCCTGCTGCAGGCCCAGGTAGATGCTCGCCGCGGCGAGGGTGGAGCCCACCGAGAGGTCGATGCCGCCGGTCAGGATCACGAACGTCATGCCTACGGTGAGGATGCCGATGACGCTGGCCTGCGTCAGCACGTTGATGAGGTTCGCGCGCGTGAGGAACGCGTCGCTGGACAAGGTCGCGATGACGCACAGCAGCAGCAGGACGAAGGCGAGTCCGTACTGGTGCAGCTGGATCCGCCGCTTGCTGGCTGGAGGTGCGGTGGCGACCTCGGGGTTGTCGAGCAGTGCGGTCATGACGTGGTCCTCGTCGTCGTGCGCTTCTTGGCGGCGGACTTCTTGGGGGCCGCCTTCTTCGCGGCTGGGGCTGCTTCCTGCAGGGCGTGCTCGAGGTCGGCGCCGAGCGCGAGGGCGAGCACGACCGCCTCGGTGGCCTTGTCGCCGGCAACCTCGCCGACGACCTTTCCGGCGCGCACGACGACGATCCGGTCGCACAGGCCGACGAGCTCGGGGAGGTCGGAGGACACCACCAGCGCGCCGCCGCCGGCTGCCGTGAACGTGCGGATCTGCCGGTAGATCTCCGACCGCGCTTCAACGTCGATGCCGCGGGTCGGCTCGTCCAGCAGCATCACGCGGCAGCCGTGCAGCAACCAGCGCGCGAGCACCACCTTCTGCTGGTTGCCGCCGGACAGCGTCCGCGCGTGGGCGCTGGGGTCAGCCGGCCGGGTGTCGAGCCGGCGGAGCTGCTCGGCAGCGGCCTTGCGCTCGCGGCCGGGCCGCAGCAGGCCCTTTCGGGTGAAGCGGCGCAGGGACGGCATGGAGACGTTCTTGTCGAGCTCCCAATCCAGGACCAGGCCCTGGCTCTTGCGCTCCTCGGGAGCGAGGGCAAGGCCCGCCTTCAGCGCCGCGGGGACGCTGCCCGGTCGCACGTCCTGGCCGTCCACCCGGATGGTGCCGCTGTCGGGCCGGGTGAGGCCGAAGACGGACCGGACGATCTCGGTCCGTCCTGCGCCCACGAGGCCGGCCACGCCCACGACCTCACCGGCGGCGACCGTGAAGGACACGTCGTCGAACTCCAGGTGCCGAGACAGGCCAGCGACCTCGAGCAGGACGCCACCAGCCTCCTCGCCGCGCGGCGGGTAGACGTCCTCGACTGCCTTGCCAACCATCTTCTCGACGAGGACCGCGGGCTTCGTGTCCGCGGGGCCCTCGTGCACGGTGCGGCCGTTCTTCAGCACCGTGACCCGCGACCCGATCCGGGCGACCTCCTCGAGCCGGTGAGTGATGTAGACGATGGCCACGCCCTGCTCCGCGAGCCGGCGGACCAGGTTGAGCAGGGTGTCGACCTCTTCCCCGTCGAGGATCGCGGACGGCTCGTCGAGGACGAGGACGGAGGCGTCGTGAGACAGCGCCCGCGCCATCGAGACCATCTGCTGCTTGGCCGGCGACAGGTCACTGACCAGGGTCTGCGGGTCGATCTCGGGGTGGCCGAACTGCGTGAACAGTGCGCGCGTCCGGGCGATGTCCTGCTCGCGGGTGAGCACCCCGGACCGGCGGCTCTCGTGGCCGAGCGCGACGTTCTCGTAGGCCTTCATCGACGGGACGAGGTCGAGCTCCTGGTAGATCGTGGCGATGCCGCGCTTGAGGGCGTCGAGCGGCTTGCCGAGCGGCAGCGGCTCGCCGCGGACCTCGACGGACCCGCTGTCGGGCGCGACGAGACCGGAGATGACCTTGATGAGCGTCGACTTGCCGGCGCCGTTCTGACCGAGCAGGCAGTGCACCTCGCCGGCGCTCACCTCGAGGTCGACGCCGTCGAGCGCCTTGACGCCGGGGTACTGCTTCGTGACGCCCCGGACCCGGAGCACGGGCTCAGTCATCGCTGCGCCGGTCGTCGAACGGGTGTCCGGCAACACAGCTGCCACACGGGTAGGCATGGCGCGCAACATAGGTAGCCGAGTTCATCCCTGTCAAGTCGTCACTGTGCTGATTCTCGACGGACTTCATACGAGATCCGTTGTAAGTCAGGAGACGAGGAGGGGGGCGAGGGTGCGCTCGGCGATCTCCAAGCCCTTGAGCACGCGCTCTTCGTCGCCACCCCACACGGGGTCCTCGTGCTCGACGCTGACCACGCCGCGGTAGCCGGCCTCGTACAGCCGGTCCACCAGCCGTCGCCAGTCGACCTGCCCCAGGCCGGGCACCCGGTACCGCCACCAGCCCATGTCCCACGGGTCCTCCCGGCGGGCTGCAGGACCGTAGACGCCCCAGTGGTTCCGCTTCGCGGGGAACAGCTCGACGTCCTTGGCCTGCCAGTGCGGGATCCGGTCGACGTACGGGGCGACGACCGCCACTGGGTCGATGCCGATCCACATCAGGTGGGACGGGTCGAAGTTGAGGTACAGCCCGATGCTGAACATCCACTCCCACAGCTCAGGGCTGTAGGCGAGGTTGCCGGGGTAGCCGTCCGGGTGCCAGCCCTCCATGACGCAGTTCTCGATCATGAGCTTCACGCCGAGCTCACCGGCCCGGTCCACGAGCGGCTTGAAGACCTCTTCGGCCACGCGCAGGTTCTCCGACACCGACAGGGCCGGATCGCGCCCGACGAACGTCCCCACGCACGGCGTGCCGAGCTTGGCGGCTGCCTCGATGCTCTTCACCACGTGCGCGTTGATGGCGGCCCGCTCCGTGCGGTCGGGGTGCAGGTTGTTGTCGTAGTAGGCCAGTGCGCTCAGGGTCAGCTCGTGCTTGCCCAGCATGGCCTGCACGTCGTCGGCCTCGGCCTGGCTCAGCGCCTCCACGGCAAGGTGTGTGGCCGTGAACGGTCGGTTGCCCAGGGCCGGCCAGCAGGCGACCTCGAGGGCATGGAAGCGGCGCTCGACCGCGTGCTCGGCGATCTGCTCGAGCGACAGCTCGGGCAGGCACGCCGTCAGGAATCCCAGCTTCACAGCTCCGCCACCTCCACCCAGCTCTGCGTCCGTGCACTGCGCACGACCGCGTCGGTCAGCGCGACGGCTGCGCAGCCGTCGCCGAGAACAGGCAGTCCTTCAGGCTTGTCACCCTGCACCGCGGCGTAGGTGTCGGCCACGAACGCGTCGAAGCAGTCCTGGTATCCCTGCGGGTGACCGGCCGGCAACGTCGCATACCGCGCGGCCTCCGGGGCCAGCGTCGCCGGGTCACGCACGATCGTCCTCGACTCGAGCCGACCGCCGATCCAGAGCTCCTCAGGATGCTCCTGGTCGAACGCCAGCGCATGCCGGGACCCGTCCACCTCGAACCACAGCCGGTTCTTCCTGCCAGGGCTGACCTGCGACACCGTCAGTGAGCCGAGGACACCGGAGCGGGTCTCGAACAGCACGACGGCGACGTCCTCGGTCCGGACCGGAGCGCGTCGCGTGTCCGCTGTCTCGTCAGTCGCAGCGAACGACACGTGCGCCTCGGCAGAACGCTCAGCGACGACCGTGCTGGTCCGGGCCAGCACCCTGCTCACCGCAGCCCCCGTCACGAACTGCACGAGGTCGCACCAGTGCGAGCCGATGTCGGCGAACGCGCGCGACGCCCCGCCGAGCGCGTCGTCCACGCGCCAGTTGGCGTCGCCGGGGGAGGACAGCCAGTCCTGCAGGTAGTGACCGTGCAGCAGCCGCAGGTCACCGACGTCGCCGTTGCGGACGAGCTCGCGCGCCTGTCGTACGGCGGGATAGAACCGGTAGACGAAGGGGACCGCCACCACCAGGTCGTTGCCGCTGGCCGCCACCATCAGCGACGCAGCCTCCGCCGGGTTCATCGCGACGGGCTTCTCCAGGACCACGTGCACGCCGGCCGACAGCGCCGCCAGCGCCAGCGGCGTGTGCAGGTGGTTGGGCGTTGCGACGTGCAGCACGTCGAGTCCGAGCCCGAGCAGGTCCTCTGCTGCGGGTACGGCGTAGGGCACCCCGAGCTCCTGGGCGGCGGCTTCGGCGCGCGCCGCGCTGGACGCAGCGACGGCCACGACCTCGGCGCCGGCCCGTCGTGCGGCCCGGATGTGGACGCGCCCGATGAACCCGGTGCCGGCCACACCAACACGAAGCGGACGGGTTCGGCTCATGCGCGGCTCACTCCGGACGTCGAGGGGTCTGAGACGGGGCGGGCGCGGCGCTCGTTTCCCGCGCGCCGCTCGACATACGAGCGACATTAACCTACCTTCGTCCGACTGTCGATGTAAGTGTGTCGGATCGTGACCAAACTGAGGGGAGCGGGCGTGTCGGTCTCCGCAGGGCTGGAAGCCCTCGACGGCGGGTCGCCCGGCCAGCTGCTCCGGCTGCTGCGCAGCGGCCAGGCCAGCTCGCGCAGCGACCTCGTCAACCTCACTGGCGCGTCGCGGTCGACCGTCAGCCTCCGGGTCGAGCAGCTCATCAAGGCCGGGTACGTGGCGGAGGGCGGTTCCGCCACGTCCACCGGCGGCCGGCCCGCGCGATTGCTCGCGTTCCGCCGTGATGCCGGGTGCGTGCTCGCTGTCGACCTCGGCGTCACCAGCATGGACGTCGCTCTGACCGACCTCGGGGGAGCGGTGCTCGCCGAGGACAGCCACCCGCTCCGGATCGCCGACGGGCCTGACGTCGTACTGCGTGACGTTCGTGAGCACGCCGACGCCCTGCTCGCCAAGGCGGGCCTGGTCAGCTCCGACATCAAGGCGGTGGGCATTGGGGTGCCCGGCCCGGTGGAGTTCGCGACCGGCCGCCCCGTGCACCCGCCGGTCATGCCTGGCTGGCACGACGTGGCGGTACCGGACTACTTCAGGGACCTCGGCTGCCCCGTGCTCGTCGACAACGACGTGAACGTGATGGCCGCCGGTGAGCTGGCCGCGGACCCCAGCAGCGAGAACTTCCTCGTCGTGAAGGTCGGTACCGGCATCGGCTGCGGCATCGTGCTGTCCGGCCGCGTCTACCGCGGTGCGGCCGGAAGTGCCGGGGACATCGGCCACATCTACGTGCCGTCCGAACGGCGGGTGCTCTGCAGCTGCGGCAACGAGAACTGCCTCGAGGCCCTGGCGGGCGGCGCCGCTCTCGCCCGGGACGCGGCCGAGCTCGGGCTACCGGTGCACGAGGCGCGTGACGTCGTCGAGCTCGCGGTGCACGGGAACCCGCAGGCTCTCGCGCTGGTCCGGGACGCCGGCCGCCGGCTGGGAGAGGTGCTCGCCGGGATCGTCAACTTCTTCAACCCCCACCGGCTGATCATCGCCGGCGGCGTGGCGCATGCCGGGAACCCGCTGCTCGCCGGGATCCGCGAAGCGGTCTACCGGCGCTCCCTGCCGTTGGCCGCACGGACGCTCGACATCTCGCTGTCCGGGCTCGGCGACAGGGCCGGCCAGCTCGGCGCGGCCCGGATGGCGATCGAGGCCCACCTGTCGCCGGAGCGGGTCGACGCCGCCGTGGCGGGCGGCTGAGCTTCCTAGGGATCGGCGCAGAGGAAGGTCAGCGGTGGACGGCGAAGAGGTCACGAGTCCGGGCGTAGCGCCGGGGCCAGGCACGAGGGAGCGGGACATGAGCGACAACACAGCGGCAGAGCGGTGCGGGCTGAGCCGACGCGGTTTCCTGGGAGCCGCTGCCGGCGTGGTCGGCGGTGTCGCGCTGGCCTCGGCCAGCGGTGCCGTGGCCGCCGGCACCCGGACCGCGACGGAAGTCGTGACCAGGGACAAGCTCGGTGTCCAGCTGTGGACCTGCTTGGCCGAGTACGAGGCCGACACCCCCGAGACGCTGTCCCTCATCGCGCAGATGGGCTACACCTACGTCGAGTACGCCTTCGGCTACGGCAGCCTCAAGGACGCGAAGTCCTTCCGGAAGGCGCTCGACGACACCGGCCTGTGGTGCAACGGCGGGCACGACCTCTCGCCGTACCCGTACAACGACAAGGCATGGAAGCAGCACGTCGAGGACACCCTCGTCATCGGCGCGCCGTACCTCGGCCACAACACGACGTTCCCGACGACGTACTCCGAGTGCATGAAGTACGTCGACGCGGTGCACAAGGGCCACGACGTCGCTCGGCGGATGGGCTTCCGGGGCTTCCTGTTCAACCACATGGAAGCCGCGCAGTGGGCGGCCCTGAAGGACCGACCGAGCCAGCTCGCCGTGGAGCTGGTGCTGAAGCACACCAGCCACGACGTCTGGAACGCCGAGCTCGACACGGCGCACGCACTGGCGCCCCTCGGCTCCATCGGAGCCGTGATCAGGATGATCCGCAAGCACCCGGGGCGGTTCCCCTTCCTGCACATGAAGGACGGCGTTGGGCCGGTCTTCATGCCCGACGGCAGCTACGAGGCGCTGCCGCTCAACGGCACCGAGTTCGGCACGGGCGACTTCGGGCGCCCCGACCCGTCCGACACCAAGAACCGCCCGCACGCGGGGTTCCAGGACGTGCTCACTGCCATCCGCGAGACGCACCGGTGGCCGGAGGTGCTGCTCATCGCGGAGTCCGACGGCTCGCAGGCGACCTGCGTCGACTACTCCGAGCTGGCCTTCAAGGGCCTCAACGGACTGCGGTTCCCGTACCGCACCCGCCGCTGACGTAGGGCTGAGGGCGCTACCGGTCGGGACACGTGCAGCGCTGGTCTTCCGGAACGGTGGCCAGCACCTCGTCCGCGTGGTCGCCGCAGCCGGCCCACGTCGTTCCACCGCAGGCACCGCACCGGACCGCTACGCACATGCTCGTCTCCCTCGTGAGCTGACGACACTAGCCGCGCCGTTGACAGGTGACTAAATGGTCACCTATCGTTCGGCCTCATGGAAGGCGTCTTCCGGGCGCTGGCGGACCCGACGAGGCGGGCCCTGCTGGACGAGCTCTTCCGCGAGGACGGCCAGACGCTGTCAGCGCTCGAGGAGCGGTTCGCCATGAGCCGTTTCGGGGTGATGAAGCACCTCAAGCTGCTGGAGGACGCAGGTCTCGTCGTCACGAAGCGCCGCGGCAGGGAGAAGCTGCACTTCCTCAACCCCGTCCCGATCCGGCTGCTCCACGACAGGTGGGTCAGCAAGTACACCGAGCCCTGGGTCACCGGGCTTGCGAGCCTCAAAGCAGAACTGGAGACGACGATGGAGAAGGTCTACGAGATCTACATCAAGACCACGCCGGAGCGGCTGTGGGAGGCGATCACGACGGCAGAGATCCGCCAGCACTTCCAGTTCGGGGTAAGGGTGGCCTCGGACTGGCAGCAGGGCAGCACCATCGAGGTCGGCAGCGCGGCGGAGCCGACCTTCCTGGGCAACGGCGAGGTGCTCGAGAGCGATCCGCCGCACCGGTTGGTGCACACCCTCAACTGCTCCTGGAGCGACGAGGTCATCGCGGAGGGCACCAGCCGGGTGACATGGGAGATCACCGAGGTCGGGGACTCCTGCTGCCTGACGCTCACGCACGACCAGCTGCGCGAGGGCTGCAACCCCGAGGTGTACGGCGGCTGGCCGATGGTGCTGTCGGGCCTCAAGACCTGGTTGGAGACCGGTGAGGACCTCACGACGCCCGGGTCGCTGATGTACAAGCCCGTCATGTGACAGCTCTCACGGCCGGCAAACCTTGTGCTTGTACCCAGCAAATAGTTTCATGGAGGCATGGACAGCCACGCACTGCTCTGGAATGAGATCTCTTCGCTGGTGCGGGGACTGAAGGACCTCAACAACCACGCCATCGTCGCGTCGGGGCTGCGCCTCGAGCCGGCCGGCGTGCACGTCCTCGGTCGGCTCCTCACCCTCGGACCAGTCCGGCTGACTGAGCTCGCGACCGCGCTGGGGCTCGATCCCTCGTCGGTCAGCCGGCAGGTGACGCTCGTCGAGCGGGCCGGTTACGTACGGCGGGAAGCCGACCCGGACGACGGCCGGGCGACCCGGCTCGTGCTCACGGACAAGGGCCGGCACGCGGCGGTATCGGTGCACGAGAAGCGGGCTCACGCCCTGAAGGTCCTCACGCCCGGCTGGTCCGAGACCGACCACAAGGAGCTGGCAGCCCTGCTGGCTCGACTGAACCACGACGTGGCGGCGCACGCGCACCTGCTCGACGCCGTCTTGGAGAGCGCATGACGACCACTGCCGCACCCGCCGCGGCTCCGGGCCTGTCGCACCGGCAGATCCTGACCATCCTGTCCGGTCTGCTGCTGGGCATGTTCCTGGCTTCACTCGACCAGACCATCGTGTCGACGGCGATGCGCACGATTGCCGACAAGCTCGACGGCCAGACGGCGCAGGCCTGGGTCACCACGGCGTACCTCGTCACGTCCACGGTCAGCACACCGCTGTACGGCAAGCTCTCTGACCTCTACGGCCGCAAGCCGTTCTACCTGTTCGCGATCGGCGTCTTTCTGGTCGGCTCGCTGCTCTGCGGCCAGGCGCACTCGATCTACGAGCTCGCGGCGTACCGCGCCCTGCAGGGGCTCGGCGCCGGCGGTCTGCTGTCGCTGGCCTTCGCCATCGTCGGTGACCTCGTCGCGCCCCGGCAGCGACCCAAGTACCAGGCCTACTTCACCTCGGTCTTCGCCACGTCCTCCGTGCTGGGTCCCGTGCTCGGCGGCTTCTTCGCCGGCCAGGGGACCATCCTGGGCATCACCGGCTGGCGCTGGATCTTCTACCTGAACCTGCCCATCGGCCTGGCTGCGTTCTACGTCGTCTTCCGCAACCTCTCGATGCCGCGCCGGCGCACCGAGCACCGCATCGACTACCTCGGCGCGGCGCTGCTCAGCTCGTCCGTCGTCCCGCTCCTCCTGCTCGCGGAGAAGGGGCGCGAGTGGGGCTGGGGGTCGCCGACGTCCCTCGGCCTGCTCGCGATCGCGGCCCTGTCGTTGGCGCTGTTCATCCCGCTGGAGAGCCGGCTCGGCGAGGACGCGATCCTGCCGTTGCGGATCTTCCGCGACAAGGTGTTCTCGGTGGTCAGCGTGGTCGCGACGCTCACCGGCATGGTGATGTTCGGCGGCATGGTGACGGTGCCGCTCTACCTGCAGATCGTCCGTGAGGAGAGCCCGACGCGGGCGGGTCTCATGATGACGCCGTTCATGCTCGGTCTGATGACCGCTTCGCTCATCACAGGGCGCATGATGCAGCGGACCGGGCGCTACAAGATCTTCCCGATCTTCGGGACCGCGATCCTGTTCGTCGGCATGGTGCTGTTCTCGACGCTCAAGGTGGACACCCCCCTCCAGCTGGCGATGGCGTACATGGTCGTCGTCGGCGCCGGCCTCGGACTGACCATGCAGATGCTTGTCATCTCCGTGCAGAACTCGCTGCCTCCCGAGGACATGGGGCTGTCGACCTCAGGGGTGACGTTCTTCCGCTCCATGGGCGGCACCCTCGGTGCGGCCGTGTCCCTGGCGGTGCTGTTCGGCACGGTCCTGGGCAACATCAAGGACCGGCTGGCCGACTCGCCGTACAAGGCGCTGGCGGGTCAGGTGACCGGCGCAAAGCTCGACAACACCGGCAACCTGTTCGCGACGATGCCCGCGCCGATGAAGCGCCTGGTGCTCGAGGGCTTCGCCGACTCGATGCACACGGTGTTCCTCGTGGTCGCCGTGCTGGTCATCCCGGCGTTCGTGCTGACCTTCTTCATCAAGGAGGTCCCGCTGCGGATGACCGGCGGGCTGGCGGCCAGCGGAGAGCTGGACGGTGACCGGGCGATGGCCGAGACCGCCGTCGTCTGATCGGCTCGCCGAACGCCGTCAGGCCCGGTGGTGCGCCGGGGTGGTCAGCGGGTTCTCGACGGGTGCCTCGGTCGGCTCGGTGCGGAAGAAGAAGCGCCGGAGCACGACCGTGACCACGATCGCGTACAGCCAGCCGGCGAGCACGTCCGCGACGTAGTGCTCACCGCCGTACACGAGCACGAGGCCCATCGACCCGGCGTAGAACGACAGGCCGATCTTGCCGCGGGTGCGCACCTCCGGCCAGAAGAACACCAGCAGCAGCATCGGGATCGCGGCATGCAGCGACGGCATCGCCGCGACCGAGTTGGAGTACGCCGCGCCCTTCTCGACCGCGCTGTCGACCGTCGAACCGCCGAGCGTGTGCAGGGTCTCCTGGACGACCCGGTGCACCGTGACACCTTTGCCGAACGCGTCGTTGAGGCCGGCCATCCACGGTGGCGCTGCAGGGAAGAGCACGTACGTCGCCAGCGTGACGATCGTGAGTGAGACCAGGGCCGCGAGGTAACGCCGGAACAGCGGGTAGTTGACGCACCAGAGCACGATCGCGAGCACCAGCGACACGAGGAAGTGCGAGAGGTAGATGCAGATCGCGAGCCGGTCGTACCAGTGCGCAACGCCCGGGTCGAAGAAGTGCTTCTGCAGCCACAGCGTCGGGACGTGCCCGTCGAACAGCGTCCTGTCGAAGTCGATCGGCGGCCACAGGTGGGCGCGCACGGCACTGACCTTGTTGGTCGGGTTCGCCAGCAGGCGGGGCAGCCCGAAGACCTTGCCGCCGAGCTCGTTCGCGATACCGCGCAGCAGGTCGTAGGCGAACAGCACCGCGAGCAGTGGCAGCCAGTCGCGGACCACCGCGCGCCGCCAGACGCCGAACTCGCCCCCGCAGGCGGCGAACAGCGTGAGCAGCATCCAGAACGTCAGCCACTCACGTCCCGTCGGCACACCCGCGAGGGCGACCGACAGCGTGAACGCCACGACCACCACGAGCAGCAGCCGACGACGGCGCTGGCGGGCTCTCAGCCCGGCGAGCCGCCAGGGCGAGACGTCGTGAGTGAGGGCAGCCGTCGTACGCTCGAGCTCCGCCGTCACGACGACCACCTTATTCGCTGTTCCTGCCGCGGCTGCGCGTAGGATGTCCGCATGCAGACGCAGCTGCTCCTTCCCGAGCCGCGCTGACCGCTCACAACGGCCTGCTTCGCAGGCAGCGGTCAAGTGCGGCGCCCTCGTGACCACGGGGGCTCTTTTCATGTCTGGGACAGGAAGGAACGAGGAGATGTCAGAGGACGAGGGCTACGACCCGCACGCCGTGCAGGACCGCTGGCTGCCGGTGTGGGACCGCCTCGACCTGACGCGCGCCGGCCGCCGCGAGCACGCCGAGAAGCGCTACGTGCTGG
>JBHEMB010000058.1:0-7381 GCA_046262855.1 Mycobacteriales bacterium
GTCGCGGCCGGTCTCGACCGTGTGCGCGCGTTCCTCGACCGCAGTGTGCGGATCGGCAAGCTCGACGCCGGGGCGCGGGACCGGGCGCTCGCCGGCCTCACCGGCACCACGGCGCTCGAGGACCTGGCCGAGTGTGACCTCATCATCGAGGCGGTCGCCGAGGAGCTGTCCGTCAAGAAGGCCATCTTCAGCGCTCTCGACGACATCGTGAAGCCCGGCGCCATCCTCGCGACGACCACGTCGTCGCTCCCGGTCATCGAGTGCGCGACCGCTACCTCCCGCCCGCAGGACGTGGTCGGGATGCACTGGTTCAACCCGGCCACGGTCATGAAGCTCGTCGAGGTCGTGCCCACGGTGACGACGGCGCCGGACGTCATCGCGACGATCCTCGAGGTCTGCAAGAAGACCAAGAAGCACGCGGTGCTGTGCGGCGACCGGGCCGGTTTCATCGTGAACGCGCTGCTGTTCCCCTACCTCAACGACGCGGTCAAGATGCTCGAGGCGCACTACGCCGACATCGACGACATCGACTTCGCGATGACCGCCGGCTGCGGGCACCCGATGGGCCCGTTCGCGCTGATGGACGTCGTCGGTCTCGACGTCACCCTCGCGATCCAGGCGACGCTCTACAACGAGTTCCGCGAGCCCGGGGACTCGCCGGCGCCGATGCTGGAGCACCTGGTCAAGGCCGGCTACCTCGGGCGCAAGACCGGCCGCGGCTTCCGCGACTACGCGAAGCGCTGACGCCTGCGGGTGAGTAGCTGATGTCGAGGCGGGCGCAGCGAGCGGCTGAAGCCCTCGCTGCGCTGCGCCACGACGACGGCCCCGTACGGCGGCCGGCTGGCGTCGACCGGCACGAGGACGGGTTCGTCGTGCGCAACGTGGGCGTCAGCGACACGGCGTACCGCTGCCCGGGGTGCGACCACGAGTTCGCCGGCGTCCCGCACGTCGTGGCCTGGCCGGAGGGCGACGAGGACGCGCGCAGGCACTGGCACACGCCGTGCTGGAACGCCCGTGCCCGCCGTCGCCTTCGCTAGCCGAACCGGGCGAGCCCGCGGCCGTGAATGTCGGATCCCCGACCCCACCCAAGTCGCGCGCCGGAACATCCAGGATCGCTGTGGTGGATCGTCGGGACACCCTGCGGCTGCTCGAAGCGGCGTATCCGGAGGTCGCCGCGGCCATGGGTGCCCCGTGCGGCGCGCAGCGCTACCATGACTCCCGTACTGATGTCGTAGAGCCATCAGTCGCGCGACATCCCGCGGGCCGGTGGCCGTTGAACCGATTCCCGCCACGACGGCTCGACGCCGTGCGGTGGATGGCGTGGCGGCCACGGCCCAGCCTGGGTCGGGGAACCGCGACGCAGCAGCGCGATCTGGCTGCACGGCTCGTCACGCAGGTGCTCGCGCAAGTCGTTCGGGCTTAAGGAGTCGTACGTGGCCACACGAGGCGGGCGCCCGTCGGGCGGGAACAGGTCCGCCGGCACGCGGTCGCAACGGCCCTCGCGGCCGGAGGAGAAGGGCATCATCCCGGTCCTCGCGAAGGCCGTGCGCGACGTCGAGATGGCCGTGCAGCGCGGACGCGTACGGCCGTCGACCCTGGCGACGTTCCAGGTCGTCGCGCTGCTGGTGCGCGAGGAACGCGACCGGGTCAAGAAGGACGAGATCAGCGAGGCACAGCGCACGGCGCAGCTGAAGCGCATCGACGGCGTGGCCACCGTGCTGGCGAGGACCGCGGCGCGCGATGGCTCGTTGCTCGTGCTGCTCGCCGAGGACGCGGCGCTCGTCGACGGCGCCCGAACCATCATGCGTGAGATGCGGCAGGCCGCCGGCATCGAGGCCCCGCCCGAGCCGATCATCCCTGAACCTGTGTCGCCCTCCGGGCGCCTCGAGCGACGGGTCGTGCCGCAGTCGGTGGTGTCGAGGCAGCTCGCCAACCCGTTCCTCAAGCCGGACTTCTCGGCGCCGCCACCACCCCGGTCGCGAGCCCGCATGCTCGCGAGCTGGGAGCTGCTCGGACCGCTCCTGCGCGCCTTCGAGAACGCCTCCGGGGGTGCCTCGTCCTGCATGGAGCTGCCGGCGCCGACGTCGCTGCTGCTGCCGGGTGGTCGACAGCTCATGCCCCACCAGGCGCAGGTGATCGCCGCCGCGGCCGAGGGCCATCGGACCTTCCTGCTCGCCGACGAGCCCGGCCTGGGCAAGACGGCCCAGGCGCTGCTGGCGGCCGAGGCGGTGCAGGCCTACCCGCTGCTGTGCGTGGTGCCGAATGTCGTCAAGACCAACTGGGCGCGTGAGGCCGGCATCTGGACGCCCCGACACCCGGCGACCGTCGTGCACGGCGACGGCGAGACCATCGACGCGTTCTCCGACATCGTCGTCGTCAACTACGAGGTGCTCGACCGGCACGTCGGCTGGCTCGGCGACCTCGGGTTCCGCGGGATGGTCGTCGACGAGGCGCACTTCATCAAGAACAAGTCGAGCCAGCGGTCGCGGCACGTGCTGGAGCTGTCGGAGCGGATCCGCAGGCGCACGGTCCGCCCGTTGTTGATGGCGCTCACGGGGACCCCGCTGATCAACGACATCGAGGACTTCCTCGCGATCTGGGAGTTCCTCGGCTGGATCGGTGAGAAGGAGCCGCGCTCGGAGCTGATGGAGCGGCTCGAGGAGACGGGCATGACCCCGGTCGACTCCGACTTCTACCCCGCGGCGCGCGCGGCCGTGATCGACATGGGCATCGTCCGGCGACGCAAGGTCGACGTGGCCGCTGACATCCCTGCGCGGCGGATCGCCGATCTGCCCGTCGAGCTGGAGGGTGCCCTCGGGCGCTCCATCCGTGACGCCGAACGGGTGCTCGCGCGCCGACTGGTGCGTCGTTACGAGAGCGCACTCGCGGCCCGCGGTGAGCAGGTCGTCGGGATCGATCATGCGCTCGTCCGCCAGGTGGCGACGTGGGAGAGGCGTGACTCTGACGAGAAGAGCACCGAGGAGAACGTCTTCACGATGATGCGGCGGATCGGTCAGGCGAAGGCCGGGCTGGCCGCCGACTACGCCGCGCAGCTGTCCCGCAACGTCGGCAAGGTGGTGTTCTTCGCCAAGCACGTCGACGTCATGGACGCGGCGGAGAAGACCTTCGAGCAGCGGGGGATCGGATTTGTCTCGATCCGCGGCGACCAGACCGCGCGCGCCAGGACGAAGGCCATCGACGGGTTCACCAACGACCCGGAGGTCGCCATCGTCGTGTGCTCGCTGATGGCGGCCGGCGTGGGCATCAACCTGCAGGTCGCGTCGAACGTCGTCCTCGCAGAGCTGTCCTGGACCGACGCCGAGCAGACGCAGGCCATCGACCGCGTGCACCGCATCGGTCAGGACCAGCCGGTCACCGCCTGGCGCATCATCGCTGCCCAGACCATCGACGCCCGCATCGCCGAGCTCATCGACTCCAAGGCCGGGCTCGCGGCTCGCGCCCTGGACGGCTCCGACGAGGAGCTCGCGTCCTCGGCCGACGTGCAGCTCGAGGCGCTCGTGTCACTGCTCACCGACGCCCTGTCGCAGGGCGCTGCCTAGTCTGCTCACCGCCCAGGCCAGGCCGTGTGGCTGAAACGACCGCATGCTGCCGGCTGAGCAGGCACCCTTGCTTCATGCGCCTGGACCTCCATCACCGGCCCACGCTGGTCAAGAGCTGGCTCGCGACCCTGCACGGGCCGGCGCCGACGGTGCGACCGAGCCTCGTAGGACCCCTGCCCGGCTGGGGCCAGTTGGTGCGCACCGCTGCTGGCTGGCACCTCGTGTACGCCGTGGTCGCGTACTCCGGAGCTCTGGTCGTGGCGTCAAGCGCGCGCGTCAGTAGTCCAGGACTCGGGCCGCACCGGACGACCTTGCCGCCATGAGCGTCACGGCAGATCATCAGCGCATCGGTGGCGTCGAGTCCTGTCCCCTCCCGCCGCGATAACGCCGCGCGGCACGGTCACGCAGCGCCCGCGCGGGAACATCTGAGCGAGCGAGCAAGACCCTGTGCCCAGCAAGTTCCAGAGGCCCGCTCAGCGGAGGCCGTCGCGTCCCGGGCTCTAGCCTGTCCACGTGGCCGAGATCCGCGCGAACACCGTGCTCCCCGCGGACCGCCGACCAGTGACCCTCGAGACCGCCGACGGTTTCGAGCTGGTCGGGGAGCTGGCGTTGCCGCAGGACCGGCCGCCGGTCGCGACGATCATCTGCCTGCACCCCCTCCCGACACACGGGGGCATGATGGACAGCCACATTCTGAAGAAGATGGCGAACCGCTTACCCGCCCTTGCCGACGTCGCGGTGCTGCGGTTCAACACCCGCGGTACCGCGAGCGAGCAGGGACAGAGCCAAGGCACCTTCGACGACGCGAACGGCGAGCAGCACGACGTGGCTGCCGCCCTCGACCTCGTGGAGTCCCTGGACCTGCCGAGCATCTGGCTCGTCGGCTGGAGCTTCGGGACCGACCTCACCCTGATGTACGGGGCGGATCCTGGCGTCGTGGGCGCGATTCTCCTGAGCCCGCCGCTCAGGTTCAGCAAAAAGGAGCACCTGGAGATGTGGGCTGCCCAGGGCAAGAAGCTCGTCGTCGTCGTACCGGAGTTCGACGACTACCTACGACCGGCAGAGGCCAAGGAGAGGTTCGCGGTCGTACCCCAGGCGCAGGTCGTGGCGATGGCGGGTGCGAAGCACCTCTGGGTGGGGATGGCTGAGGAGGTGCTGGACGAGATCGTCCGGCACGTGAACCCGGCTGCGTACCCGCTGCCTACTGATTGGGAGGGTTGAGCGGCTGCACTGCCGCGGCGAGCGTCTCCCGCAGCTGCTGGCGCTGGGCAGCGATGGTGTCGCGCTGAAGGGCGAGCGAGTCGACCTGCCGCTGGGCCTCTTCGACGAGGTCATGGGCGTGCTTGCGGCCGTCCTCGTGGATGATCGCGACGTCCTCCTCGGCGATGCGTCGCTTGCGGGCAGCCTCCTCCTCGGCCTCCTTGAGGAGTGCCTCTGCCTCAGCGCGCGCGTCCGCGACCCGCTGCCCGGCCTCGGCGCGGGCCGTGGTGATGAGGGTGGTCGCCTCTTCCTTCGCGCGGCTGCGCACAGCGTCGGCGTCGCGCTGGGCCTCGAGCCGGGCACCGTCTGCCTCGGCCTGCGTGGCCGCGAGTTCCTCAGCGCGCCGGTCGAGGTCGGCGGTGCGGTCGGCGACGGCGTTGTCGGCTCGGGCTCGCGCCTGCTCAACGATCTGGTCGGCCTCTTCCTCTGCGAGCCGGAGGATCTCCGCGGCGCGAGCAGCGACTCGTGAGGATGGCTCGGGAAGACCCGCTGCCCGGTGCTCGGCGTCAGCCAGCCGTTCCCGGAGGACGGCGAGCTCCTGCTCCAGGGCAGCGAGCCGCTGGCCGTCTTCGGCGTGCTGCTGGTCGGCGTCGCTGAGCGCGATCTCCACCCGCTCGACGTAGTCCTCGACCTGGCGCTTGTCGTAGCCACGCAGGACCGTGTCGAAGCCTCCCGCGTCCACCTCGTCCGACAGCGGGAGAAGGGGCTCGTCGCTCATGTTGTTCGTGATACCAGGAAATAGGCGGTCCTACCCGCGGGCACGCTCAGACATTGCGGAAGCGGTTGATCGCCTCGAGGTGCTGCGCCCGGAACTCCTGAGCCTCGGGTGCCACGCCCAAGCCCTCCTCGGGGGCGAGGCAGAGCACGCCGACCTTGCCCTGGTGCAGGTTCTTGTGGACGTCGTACGCAGCCTGCCCGGTCTCCTCGAGGGTGTAGGTCTTCGACAGCGTCGGGTGGATCTTGCCCTTGGCGATGAGGCGGTTGGCCTCCCAGGACTCGCGGTAGTTGGCGAAGTGCGACGACACGATCCGCTTGAGGTTCATCCAGAGGTAGCGGTTGTCGTACTGGTGCATGTAACCCGACGTGGAGGCGCAGGTCGTGATCGTCCCGCCCTTCTTGGTGACGTAGACGGATGCGCCGAACGTCTCGCGACCGGGGTGCTCGAAGACGATGTCGATGTCCTCGCCACCGGTGAGCTCGCGGATCCGCTTGCCGAAGCGCTGCCACTCCTTGGGATCCTGGTTGTTCTCGTCCTTCCAGAACTTGTAGTCCTCGGCGCTGCGGTCGATGACCAGCTCCGCGCCCATGGAACGGACGATCTCGGCCTTCTCGGGGGAGGACACGACGCAGACGGGGGTGGCACCGCCGTTGAGGGCGTACTGGGTGGCGTAGGAGCCCAGGCCACCCGACGCGCCCCAGATGAGGACGTTGTCGCCCTGCTTCATCTGGCCCGCGTTCTTGCTGACCAGCTGCCGGTACGCCGTGGAGTTGACGAGCCCGGGGCAGGCCGCCTCTTCCCAGGTGAGGTGCTTCGCCTTGGGCATCAGCTGGTTGCTCTTCACAAGTGCCAGCTCGGCCAGGCCGCCGAAGTTCGTCTCGAAGCCCCAGATCCGCTGCTGCGGATCGAGCATGGCGTCGTCGTAGCCCTCGGGGTCCTCCATCTCCACCGACAGGCAGTGCGCGACGACATGGTCTCCGGCCTTCCACTTCGAGACGCCCGGCCCGACGGCCAGAACGACGCCTGAGAGGTCGGAGCCGACCACGTGGTAGGGCAGGTCGTGCCGCTTGCCGTACTCGTTGAGCTTGCCGTAGCGCTCCAGGAAGCCGAAGGTCGAGACCGGCTCGAAGATCGAGGTCCAGACGGTGTTGAAGTTCACCGAGCTGGCCATCACGGCGACGATGGCCTCGCCGGGGCCGAGCTGGGGCGTCTCGACCTCGTCGAGGTGCAGGCTCTTGCGCGGGTCTTTCTCCTTGGTCGCGAGCCCCTCGAACATGCCGACCTCGTCCTTGCGAACGACCATGCCGCGGTACGTCGTCGGCACCGTCCCGTCGGGCGTCTCACCGGCCAGAATGGCCTCGAGGATCTCCTTCACCGCACACACTCCCTGCTCTGAAAACGTTCTGCGAAGGCTACCGAGCAGTAGGAACGCGTCGGTTGTCGCCCCCTCCTTCAGGCCCCACGGCCTTGCCCAGCGAGCTAGTGCCCCATGCCTCCTGGCGCGGGCTCGACGAGCTCCACCAGGACACCGCCGGCGCTCTTGGGGTGGATGAAGTTGACCCGGGATCCGGCGGTGCCCTTGCGGGGCTCGTCGTAGAGCAATCGCATGCCCTCACCGCGCAGCTGGTCCGACAGGCCGTCGAGGTCGTCGGTCCGGTAAGCCATCTGCTGGATGCCGGGCCCGTTCTTGTCGAGGAACTTGCCGATGGTGGTGTCGGGGTTCAACGGTTCCAGCAGCTGGATGTACGAGCCAGAGTGCCCGACCTCCATCATCGCCTCGCGGACGCCCTGCTCCTCGTTGACCTCCTGATGGACGCAGGTCATGCCGTACGCCGAGGTGTAG
>JBHEMB010000059.1:0-4441 GCA_046262855.1 Mycobacteriales bacterium
ACCGAGCAGGTCGCCGCGGCCCACGTTGACCGCGGCGGTGGTGCCGCCGCAGAGCGGACACGGGATGCCGGTGAACGTGCGCAACACGCAGACCGTTCGTGGCCGCCAGGGCAGGTGGAGCAGGGACAGCAAGACCGCCGCCGTCAGCAGCACCGTGATCCGGGTCGCGGCAGACCGCAACCTGGAGGTGTCGTGCACAACGACGGCAAGCGCCATCAGCCGTTCCGGTAGTACACGAAGCCATGTCCGGTCGCGATCATCACGATCCCGATGATCCCGAGCAGGATGTTCAGCCCGATGGCGACCATCCCGATGGTCGTGTTGCCGCCTGGCTGCTTGTTGGCCTGCACATAGCTGATGATCCCCAGTGCAAGGCCCACCGGCCAGCAGCAGAATGCCAGCACGATCCCGATGATCCCGAGCACCAACGGGGTGCTGTTCGCCTGCGGAGCGCCGTAGCCGGGCGGCGGGGCGCCGTAGCCGGGCTGCGGAGGGCCGTAGCCGGGCGGCGGGGTGCCGTACCCGGGAGGCGGGGTGCCGTAGCCGGGAGGCGGGGTGCCGTAGCCGGGAGGCGGGTCAGCGGGAGGCGGGCCGTATCCGCCCGGGGTCGGATGCCCTTCGGCGTTCGGTTCCTCCGGCGTTGTCATGTGCTGTCCCTTCCCCTGTGTGGCGACATTGTCAGCACATCGCACGGAGCTCGTGAGGGAGGCATGTACCGCTAGTCTGGAGCGCCTTCCCCTCCCGTCGGCTCCGGAGGAACCCGCTGTCCGCCCGTCTGGTCGTCCTCGTCTCGGGGAGCGGCACCACGCTGCAGGCCCTGCTCGACGCCTCCGACGACCCCACGTGGGGAGCCTCGGTCGTCGCCGTCGGTGCCGACCGTGACGGGACGCTGGGCGAGAAGCGCGCGGCCGACCGCGGCATCCCGACGTTCGTCCTGAAGGTCCCGGACTTCCCGAGCCGGGACGAGTGGGACGCGGCGCTCACCGAGGCCGTGGCGCACCACGCACCGGACATCATCGTGCTGGCCGGGTTCATGAAGCTGGTGGGCAAGCACTTCCTCAGCCGCTTCGAGGGCAAGACCCTCAACACCCACCCGGCGCTGTCGCCGAGCTTCCCGGGCATGCACGGCCCCCGGGATGCCCTGGAGCACGGCGTGAAGGTCACCGGCTGCACGCTGTTCGTCGTCGACGACGGCGTCGACACCGGACCGATCGTCGCGCAAGCCGCCGTACCCGTCCTCGACGACGACACCGAGGACACCCTGCACGAGCGCATCAAGACGGTGGAGCGAGCAACCCTCGTCGACGCCGTCGGCCGCATGGCCCGTGAGGGCTTCACCGTCAAAGGACGAAAGGTCACCATCCCGTGAGCTCACAGATCCCTGTCCGCCGGGCCCTTGTCAGCGTCTACGACAAGACCGGTCTCGAGGAGCTCGGTCGCGGGCTCGCCCAGGCCGGCGTGCAGGTGGTGAGCACCGGCTCCACCGCGGCGAAGCTGCGCGAGGCGGGCGTGGCGGTCACCCCGGTGGATGAGCTCACCGGCTTTCCCGAGTGCCTCGACGGCCGGGTGAAGACCCTGCACCCGCGGGTGCACGCGGGCATCCTCGCCGACCGCCGCCTCGACGACCACGTCAAGCAGCTCGAGGAGCTCGGCGTCGAGCCCTTCGACCTCGTCATCGTGAACCTCTACCCGTTCCGCGACACGGTGATGAGCGGTGCCACGCCGGACGAGTGCGTTGAGCAGATCGGCATCGGCGGCCCCACGATGGTCCGCGCCGCCGCCAAGAACCACCCGAGCGTCGCCGTGGTCGTCGACCCGTCGTCGTACCCCGCTGTGCTCGAGGCGGTGGCCGGTGGCGGGTTCACCTTCGAGCAGCGCCGCGCGCTGGCAGCGAAGGCGTTCGAGCACACCGCCTCGTATGACGTCGCGGTGGCCTCGTGGTTCGCGTCCTCGTACGACGCGAGCGAGGCGGTCGAGGGCTTCCCGGCCTGGGCGGGGGCGACGTGGGAGCGGTCCGCGGTGCTGCGGTACGGCGAGAACCCGCACCAGAGGGCGGCGCTGTTCACGCACTGGCGCGGTGGGCTCGCGACCGCCGAGCAGCTGCACGGCAAGGAGATGTCCTACAACAACTACGTCGACAGCGACGCTGCCTGGCGGGCGGCGCACGACCACGGCTCCGTCCCGACCGTCGCGATCATCAAGCACGCCAACCCGTGCGGCATCGCCGTCGGTGCTGACGTCGCGACCGCGCACCGGCTGGCCCACGAGTGCGACCCCGGGTCTGCGTTCGGTGGCGTGATCGCGACGAACGTGCCGGTGTCGCTTGCGATGGCGCAGACCGTCAGCGAGATCTTCACCGAGGTCGTCATTGCCCCCGGATACGAGGACGGGGCCGTCGAGCTGCTGTCGAAGAAGCCCTCGATCCGGTTGCTCGTGGTCTCCGGTGGCGTGCCCGAGCCGGTCGAGTTCCGGCCGATCTCCGGCGGCATGCTCATGCAGACCGTCGACCGGCTGCAGGCCGAGGGCGACGACCCCGCGAACTGGACCCTCGCAACGGGCGAGCCGCTCGCGGACCTCAGCGACCTGGCCTTCGCCTGGCGCGCGGTCCGGGCCGTGAAGTCCAACGCGATCCTGCTCGCCTCGGGTGGCGCGTCCGTGGGCGTCGGGATGGGGCAGGTCAACCGGGTCGACTCGTGCAAGCTGGCGGTCGCCCGAGCGGGTGCTCGCGCCGCAGGTTCGGTGGCTGCCTCGGACGCGTTCTTCCCCTTCCCGGACGGGCCGCAGGTGCTCATCGACGCGGGGGTGCGCGCCATCGTGCAGCCCGGCGGGTCGGTGCGCGACGAGGACACGATCGCGGCCTGTCAGGCTGCCGGCGTCACGATGTACCTCACCGGCACCCGGCACTTCTTCCACTGACCTGCCCGCTGCACGCCGTGCCCGTGGTCGCGTCCAGGGCCTCGATGCGCAACTAGGCTTCTCGTCATGACTGCTCGGATGCTGGCTGGAGCCCCCGTCGCGGAGGCCGTCTTCGCGGACCTCGCGCCCCGGATCGAGAAGCTCATCGAGGCCGGTCACCGGCCGGGTCTCGGTACGGTGCTGGTCGGTGACGACAGCGCGTCAGCCGGCTACGTCGGCATGAAGATGCGCAAGGCGGAGGAGCTCGGATTCGCGAGCCCGCACGAGCGCCTCGGCGACGACGCGACGACCGCTGACGTCGTCGCGGCCATCAAGCGCCTCAACGCGGATCCCTCCTGCGACGCCATGCTGGTGCAGCACCCGACGCCGCCGCAGGTCGACTTCGAGGCTGCGCTGCTGGAGATGGACCCGGACAAGGACGTGGACGGGCTGCACCCCGTCAACATGGGCCGGCTCGCGCTGTCGATGCCCGGGCCGGTGCCGTGCACGCCCGCCGGCATCGAGGCGCTGCTGGCGCACTACGGGATCCCCGTTGCCGGGCAGGAGGTCTGCATTCTCGGTCGCGGTACGACGCTGGGCCGGCCGCTCGCGCTGCTGCTGTCGCAGAAGCGGGACACCGCCAACGCCGCTGTCACGGTGGTGCACACCGGCGTGCGCGACTGGCCGACGTACACCCGGCGCGCCTCGATCGTCATCGCTGCGGTAGGGGTGCCCTACATCCTGCAGCCGGAGCACATCACGCCGGGAGCGACCGTCATCGGGGGCGGCGTCCGGTACGAGGGCAAGAAGCTGCTGCCGGACGTCGACGAGGCCTGCAACGAGGTGGCCGGCGCCATCACGCCGCGTGTCGGCGGGGTCGGCCCGACGACGGTCGCCATGCTGTTCAAGAACTGCGTCGAAGCCGCCGAGCGCCGCGCCTTCACCTAAGCCCCCCACCCCACCCCCACCCCCGCATGAATGGAGGCTGCGCTGCCCTTTTCGGGCGGCGAAATTCAGCAGCGCGGTATCCATTCAGGCCGGCTGGGGGCATGCCGGCTGGGGGGTGGGTCAGCCGGCGCGGCGGACGTCGGCTTCGACGTCGTTCGGGAGCGTGCGCACGACGCCCGCGCTGATCACCTCGTTCGCGAGGCGGGCACGCCGGTTCACGCCCTCACCGATCCGGAACTTCTGGTAGAGCCTGAGCAGGTGCTGCTTCACGGCGGCCTCGGTCACGACCAGCTCGGCAGCGATCTCGTGCGCGGTCGCGGGGGCGACGAAGGCATCCTGCTGCAGTGCCGGCCGGCACAGCGCGGTCAGCACCTCGTGCTCGCGCCGGGTCAGGTCGGGCGCGGAGATCCGCCGCAGCTCGACGGTGTCGTCGTCGGTCGCGAGCCCGGCCAGACCGCCGACCCTCGTGCGGCAGGTGCCGAACGACAGCACGTCACCCTCGTGCAGCACGCGCTTGCCGACCGGGCGGCCGTTCACGCGCGTTCCGTTGACGGACAGGCCCAGGTCGGACACGTAGACCCACGGGCCACGGCGTACC
>JBHEMB010000060.1:0-4038 GCA_046262855.1 Mycobacteriales bacterium
GATCCGGAAGGCTGCTCGATGGTCCAGCGGTTCAGGTGCAGTGAGCGACGGACTTCTGCCATGGTGCGCGAGCCCAGGCTCCGCTCGCTGTCCGTGGCCATGTGAAAGTCCCCGCTGGTGGCCACGAAAAGTCCCCACGTGTGGCCAGTGAAAGTCCCCACCTCGCGTCCGTCGTGTCTGTCGGAGGTTGAGGCCCTGAGCGGTGACGGTGGCGGTGTCTGCCAGTCACCAACACCGCTCAGGGGACTCCATTGTTGTCAGCGAGGAAGCAGTTGGACATCGTCACCGCCTACCGCGAGGTCGGCACCTACCGCGGCGCCGCCGAGATGTGCGGGGTCACCCACAAGACCGTCAGCAGGATCGTCAACCGGGCCGAGGCTGAACAGCAGCGGACCGAGCGGCGCCGCAACTACGAGAGCGTCCGGTCGCTGGTCGCGACCAAGATCGAGGAGACGAAGGGCAAGATCAGCGCGAAGCGGCTCCTGCCTACGGCCAGGGCCGCTGGCTATGCGGGCTCGGACCGCAACTTCCGGCGGCTGGTCGCTCAGGAGCGCGGCAAGTACCGGCAGGCGCAGGTGAGGGAACGCTCGCGCCGGCCGGCGGTCTGGGCGCCGGGTGAGCATCTGGTCATCGACTGGGGCGTGCTGAACGGGTTGCACGTGTTCTGCGCAGTCCTCGCTTGGAGCCGGGTGCGGTTCGTCCGGTTCGCCGACAACGAGCGCGCTGAGACCACGCTGCGGCTGCTCGCGGAGTGTTTCGAGTTCCTCGGTGGGGTCCCGAAGGTCGTGCTCGCGGACCGGATGGGTTGCTTGAAGGGCGGCGTGGTCGCGGACGTGGTCGTGCCGACCCCGGACTACGTGCGGTTCGCCAGCCACTTCCGGTTCCGGCCGGACTTCTGCAACGCCGAGGACCCAGCGAGTAAGGGGATCGTCGAGAAACCTGGTCGGCTATGCCAAGCACGACCTGATGGTCGGCATCCTCGGACCGCAGCGGCCCGAGCTCGTGGAGGCGAACGTCGCTGCCGCCGCCTGGTGCGAGGAAGTCAACAACGCCAGGCATTCTGAGATCTGCGCGGTCCCCGCCCAGCGGCTGGCCGAGACCGAGGCCGCGTTGCTCGGCCCGCTGCCGTCACTCCTGCCGGCCGGGCTGTTCGGCGGTCGCCGGGAGCTGCGCAAGGTCGACAAGCTGTCCTGCGTGCGGTTCGGCAGCGCGCGCTACTCAGTGCCGAACCGGCTGCTCGGCCACTCCGTCGAAGTGCTCGCCGGACCGCACGGCGTGACGATCCTGGCTCCCGGCACCGGGGAGGTGCTCGCGGAGCACCCGTTGATGGCACCGGGCGAGGCCAGCGTTCTGGACGCGCACTACGGCCGACCCCGACCCAACGCCCCGATCCGCAAGGTCACCCCGAGAACGTCAGCGGAGCAGGCGTTCTGCGCGCTCGGGCCGGTCGCCGAAAAGTGGCTACGCAGTGCCGCCGCGTCCGGGAACACCCGGCTCGGCCCGGAGCTCGCCGAGCTCGCCGCGTTGGAGGCCGCGCACGGCCGCGACGCCCTCGTGGCGGCGTTGGAGCGGGCGATCACCTTCGGCAGGTGGCGGGCCAGCGGCGTCCGGTCCATCCTGGCCGCAGGTGCCGGGGTCCCGCAGCCCACCGCCCCGGGTGAGGCGCTGGTCATCGAGCTGCCCAGCACCGCGTCCCGGTCGCTGCAGGCCTACCGGCTCGACGCCCTCGAGGTCGACGTGACGGGTGGTGCTTGATGACCGCCACCACCCCTGCGCCGTTGAGCGCGGACCTCGAGCACGGGCTGCGCCGGCTCAAGCTCGCCAGCATGCGCCGCATCGCCCCGGAGATGCTCGCCACCGCGAAGACCCAACGGTGGGCGCCGGAGGAGCTGCTCCGCGCGCTGGTCGAGGTCGAGATCACCGCAAGGGATGCCAGCAACACCCAGCTGCGCGGCAAGCAGGCGTGCTTCCCGACCCTGAAGACGATCGAGGGCTTCGACCTCGCCGCCAGCAGCATCCCGCCGCCAACCTGGGCCTACCTGTGCTCGCTGGAGTGGATCAGCGCGAGGGAGAACCTGACGCTGATCGGCCCGGCCGGAACTGGTTAACACTGCGCATTCCTTTCATCAGGGTTGATCGAACAGTCCAACCTGTTCGCTACTTACGTTGATACGTAGGCCTTTTCGTCGTCCTTCGTTGACATGCACGGCCTCGAGCTGACCTCGTTGGACCTTGTGCAACACCGTCTGGCGGGCGACTCCGAGCACTTTCGCGGCCTCGGCGAGACCAACCCACCCCTCGGGCACAGCCGGAGCGAGCCGGTCCCGGACGGTCTGGTCGATCCGGATCCGCCACGGAGCACCTGCGGTGAGCTGCTCGCCGGTGAGGAACCCGTCAGCGAGCCACCGGTAGATGGTGACCTTCCCGACGCCGAGCAGGTTCTGGGCTTCCGCGACGGTGACCACGACCGCATCCTCGCCTGAGGCGCCGACAGTTTCCGGGGCAAGCTGGAAGGCAGCGATGCCGCGGGAGACCCGCAGGCTCTTGACCCTGGTCTTGGTGAACGACAAGCCAGTGCCGGTCTTGCGGCGCTGCCGCGACAAGATCAGCGCGATGGTGGTGTCGTCGTAGTCCGCGGCGAGCCGGGTGATGAGGTCGACGGTGTCCTCGTCGGTGGTCTTGAAGTGCCCGCCGGCCTTGGTCATCGCCATGCTGAGCTCGGTGACCGAGCCGCCCTGCCAGATCAGTCGCAGCGCCGCGGTGCGGGCCTGGCTATCGATGGTGACCACGACCTCGGTGAGGATCGCGCGCAGCAGCTGCTTGCGTTCCCGGAATGAGGTGCTGGGCGCGTCGAAGACCGCTCGGACATCGGCGCCGGCCTTGGTGAGCCAGGCCAGTTCATCGTCGGTGAGCTGGACTGGCCGGCGGGCCTGCTGGGCGAGCAGGTCCCGTTCGGCCTGACGCTGCAGCGCGAGCTTGCTCTCCAGGGTCCGTTCCAGCGTCCGTGCCACGAGCCGGTTCTCGGGCTCGACGGCGTCGTACTGACGTCGCGCCCGGTCGGCCTCGAACCTGGCCCGCTCGATGGCGAGGCTGAAGGCGCGCAAGTTGCTGGCGTGGACCTGCTCGGCCTCGCTCAGGGCCTGGGCGGTGGCGGCCAAAGATGCCGGCGCGAGGACGCGGAACACCTCATCCAGGACGTGCTGCTCCAGGCGGCGGCCGCCGAGGCTTTGGCAGCCCTGCGGGCCGCCATAGAGCTGCTTGGCGCGGCCGCACACATAGCGCGGGCAGTTGCCCTTGGTGCCGGAGTAGCCGGTCATCATCATCCGGCCGCACTTGCCGCACCGGATCCGTCCCTGCAGCAGCGCCGACCCTTCCCGGACGGCGCCGCCGCCGAAGCCCCGCGGTGCCCGCCAGTTCTTGCGCAGCAGCGCGGTGTTGGCCTCATAGGCCTCCCAACTCACGAAGCCAGGGTGGTGCTCGGGGATCAGCACCGCCCACTCCTCGCGAGGGAGCGCGACGGTCCGCACGATCAGCCTTCCGTTGGCGTCCAGGCGTTTCTCGGTGCGGTTGCGTCCGAACACGAACGCCCCGGCATAGGTCGGGTTGGTGAGGAAGTCGTGCACTGCTGGGTAGGTCGCGGGCGCCCAGTGCACCCGGCCGGTCCGCGACGGTCGGCGCGGCAGCAGCAGGCCGTCCTCCCGCAGCGACAGCAACACCTGACGGGCCGAGCCGAGCTCGGCGAACCGGCGGAACACCACCGCGATCGCTTCCACCACCGCCTCGTCGGCGGTCATCACGACCTTGTCGTCCGGGTCGTAGTCGAACCCGACCGGCAGGCCCTGGCGGAGCTCACCGCGCGCGGCCTTGTGACGCAGCCCGGCGGTCAGCCGGGACCGGATCAGGTGCAGCTCGGCCTCACTCATTGTGCCCTTCAGGCCCAGTACCAGCCGGTCGTTGAAGTCCCCTGGGTGATAGACGCCGTCGGACTCCGCGATCAGGGTGTTCGTGATCGCGCACAGGTCCAGCAGCTGATACCAG
>JBHEMB010000061.1:0-6989 GCA_046262855.1 Mycobacteriales bacterium
GCGTTCAGGACAGCCCGCTGCTCCTCGATCGAGGCGGAAGCGGTGGCGGGCATGCATCCAGTATGCCCGATCTCGCAGCGCATACACGTTCGATTCTCTGCCAATCTTCAGCGTAAAGACGGCAGATCTGCACCTGGTGGAAGACGCCGAGATAAGGTAGAATAGGGCGCGTTGAGGCAGCGCTGGTACTCCGCTGCGGCGATCCCGGCGGCAAGGTTGCCCGTCGAAGCCTTAGAAGGTGACCAGCTCGCCGAGGTGCCCGGTCGAGTTCGCGGTGCCCAGCGCCCACCGGCCCTCGCTGGTGTAGGCGCTGGTGACGGAGGCGTGTGCCGGGAAGAAGAACATGTCGGTGCTCATCCCGAGCACGTCGGCGAGGAAGGCGTTCAGGAGCCCTCCGTGGCAGACCACGACCACTCGCCCGCCGGGGTGCGCCGCTGCGAGCGGCTCGATGCCGGCACGTGCGCGGTTGCGGAGCTCGCGGCTCGGTTCGCCCGTTGGGAAGGCATCGAAGCTCCTGGTGCGGATGAACGCGTCACCGATGGCACTGAGCTGCTGCGCGGTGAGCGCGTCGGCGACGGCGCGTCCTGGCTCGATAGACCGGTAGATCTGCACCTCGTGCAGTCCGTGAACGACCTCGCGGCGCGGCGTGTCGTCCCGCGCAGCCACGACCAGGTCGGCTGTCTCGCGGGCCCGCCGCAGGTCGCTGCTGTAGACGGCATCGACCGGAGCGCCGGCGAGTGCCTCGCCGAGCCGCCGCGCCTGGTCGCGACCGGTTACCGACAGTGGCGGGTCGTTGGCGAGCGAGCGGGGAGCGTTGTCGTCCGCGTAGTGCTGCTGCCCGTGCCGGACCAGCAGCACCTCCGTGCGTGGCCCGCCGTCGACGAGCAGCGCGGCCTGCATGGCCGCGTTGACCGGGGTGACCGGCAGCGGCGGGGCGGTGGTCACGCCCGAAGTGCCAGGGTCCGCGTCGGGCAGAGCTTGACGGCTCTGGCCAGCGCCGCGGGATCTGCGTCCTCGGCGGCGGCGTGGTCGACCTCGACGACACCGTCGTCGGAGACGGTGAACACCGAGGGCAGTGCCATCTCGCACTGGCCGGTGCCGACGCAGCGCTCGATCTCGACGTGCAGGCCCATCAGTACTGCCCTCAATTCTCTTAGGCGCTCGGAACGGCCGGTCGCAAGGCAGCCTTGATGGCGCGCTTGTCGAGCTTGCCGACGGCGGTGCGAGGCAGCGCCTCCACCAGTTGGACGCGTCGCGGGCACTTGTAGTGGGTGAGGCGCTCCCGGCACCAGCCCAGCAGGTCCTGAGGATCGAGCTGCCCTCGGACGACGACGACGGCGACCAGCCGCTCGCCCATCTCCTCATCAGGCTCAGCGAGGCACGCGACCTCGACAACCTGCGGGTGCTGTGCCAGCACCGCTTCCGCCTCGGCCGGGTAGATGTTCACCCCACCGCTGACCACCATGTCGGTCGCGCGGTCTGTGACCCAGACGAACCCGTCGGCGTCCATGACCCCGATCTCGCCGAGGGTGAACAGGTCACCGACCCTGTCGCCGTCGCTCCCGTCTACGTAGGTCAGTCCGTGCCCGCTGCTGTCGCGGAAGAACAGCCGGCCCTGGACGCCGGCCGGCACCGGCCGGTCGTCGTCGTCGAGCACGACCGCTTCGAAGGGAGGTACGGCCCTGCCAACGCTGCCGGGATGCGCCAGCCACTCGGCGGCCGAGATCATGCAGGTCGTGCCGACCTCACTGGCGCCGTAGGACTCGTAGACGCCGTCGCCGAGCCACTCGATCACGGCTCGCTTCACTGGCTCCGGGCACTTCGCCCCGACCTGCAGCACGAACCGCAGCGAGCTGACGTCATAGCTGCGCCGGACGCCCTCGGGCAGCGCGAGGATCCGCTGCAGATGCGTGGGTACGACGATCGTCGAACCGACCCGGTCCCGCTGCACAACCTCCAGCAGGGCCTCCGCGTCGAACCGGCCCAGCACTGTCACCGGGGCGCCACCCAGCAGCAGCCGCGTACCCGTGAGCGGGCCGGAGTGGTACATCGGGCCGACCACGAGGTGCCTGCCGTGCTGGACCATGCCGACCTGCGCCAGCCGGGCGAGGTGCTCGGCGATGTCATCGCCCGCGACCCAGGAGGTCCACGGCAGCTCGACGCCCTTGGGGCGTCCTGTGGTCCCTGACGTGTAGACGACGGTCCGGCGAGGTGGGTGGCTCGTCGGGGGCTCGTCGTCTCCGGCGCCGGCCGCCCAGTCAGCGAGCCGCACGACGCCGGCGACCCGCCCGGTGCCGCCGACCACGAGCGGAACCTGTGCAAGCCTCGCCGCCTCCAGCCCGCGCTCTCCAGTGGCGTCGTCGACGTAGAGGAGGTCGACCTCGCCGTGCTGCAGGATGTACGCCGTCTCACTCGGCGTGAGGTGGTAGTTGACGGCGACGGCCGACGCGCCGGCAAGGGTGCACGCTGCGTAGCAGAGCAGCGTGGATCCGCTGTTCTCGGCGTAGATGCCGACGCGCCGAGCCGGCCGGAACGGGACCGCGAGGAGCGCGTTGACCAGCGGGCGCAGGGCGTCATCGACCTGGGACCAGCTCCAGCTCTGCTGCGGGTCGCGCAGCGCGGTCTCGCCCGGACGAGATGCGGCCAGGTCGGCGGCGAAGGTCATGGGCACCCCGATGAGGGTTCGAGGGCCGTGTAGGCGAACTGGGTAGTGGCGGCGCGGTCGAACGCGGGTGACAGGTACATACCGCGGGCTGCCTCCCGCAGTGCCGCGAGGGCGCGGGGAAGGTCGTCTGTCTCGATCTCGTAGATGGCGAGGTAGCGGTGCTCGGGCAGCTCACCGTGCACCGACGGCGCCGCGATAAGGCGCTCCGCACGCACGAACCCGGGCACCTGCAGGACATCGGGCAGGTGCACGTCGTCGTACCAGGTGTTGAACTCCGCTTCCTGCCCTGCCATGGGTTCCGACGCGACGAGAAGCAGGTGCCGGCTCATGTCGCCCCCGACAGCAGCGCTTCCGACAGCGCTTGCCATGCCTGGACGGGTAGCGATGTCGTGCCGAGCACATGAAGGGCGACAGCGTCCGCCCCGGCCGCGCGATGCTCGGCGACGCGTCGCTGCACCTGCTGGATCCCGGTGGCCACGAGTGCGTCCACGAGCCGGTCACTGCCCGGCGGGGTCAAGTCGTCGTCGGTGAAGCCCATGCGACGCAGGTTGCCCAGGTAGTTGGGCAGGCCCAGGTACACCGCGAGGTGCTCACGTGCCGTACGGCGGCCGTCATCGTCCAGCACGAGCTTGACCTCTGGCACCAAGCGGGCAGCGTCCCCGAGCTGGGTACGGTGCACCTCGGTCTGCTCCGGCGTGACGAGGTAGG
This sequence comes from Mycobacteriales bacterium, assembly GCA_046262855.1. Lineage (GTDB taxonomy): Bacteria > Actinomycetota > Actinomycetes > Mycobacteriales > SCTD01 > RYN-111. The sequence goes on from JBHEMB010000061.1 coordinate 3,374, forward strand.
TGAGCGCGCCCGCGCTGCGCTGCGCGGCCAGGCTCAGCATCTTGGGACCGTTCGCGCCGAGCACCCGCGCGCTCGCGGGGACGCCCGCGGCGTCGAGGTCGTCGAGGTATCGCGTCATCGCGGTCAGCGGTCTCTCGTAGGCAGCACCCACCAGCGGCCCGTGGCTGATGCCGATCCCCAGCACTAGCCGCTCCCGACCTGACCACCAAGCCGCCAGCTCCTGCGCCGGCACGGACCAGATGCTCGCCACCGCCGTGCCCACCCTGACGGCAGACGTGGCGGTGAGGGCAGCATCCACGACGTCGAGGTCGCTGCCGACGTTGGCGATCCACAGCTCTCGGAAGCCGAGCTCCTCGGCCCGCAGCAGCGCGGCCGCAGCGTCGGCTCCGCGCAGCCGCGAGGCGCTTGTGTAGAGCCCGATCACGCCGCCGCTCCCTTGCGCTCACGCCAGGTCTGCAGGTCGACGTAGTCGCGTAGCTCAGCGATGAGCCCGTCGCGCACCTCGACGACACCCGCGCACTCGATCGCGACCTCCCGGCCGTCGAACCAGAACCTGTCGACCCGCTCCCACCACAGCCGCTCGCCGTCCAGGCTCGCGGCGACGACGTCCCAGCGCACCGCTTCTGCCTCGTCGAGGAGCTCCTTCAGCATCGCGCCGATCGCGTCCTTGCCACGCAGCGCCGGCAGCGGCACCGCGTAGGCATAGGTCGCGTCGTCGTGCAGGCAGCGGAGCACGGCCGGGACGTCTCGCTCCTGCAACGCGGTCAGGAACGCCGAGGCGACAGCCGGGAGCGTCATGCTGAGGTCGCACTCGTGACGTAGCCCGCGGCTTCCTCACCGGCGATCCGGCCGACCCCCGCCGCGAGTCCCAGGGAGTTGCCACTGCCCATGTACAGCGGCCCCAGCAGCCCGCCGACGCACTCTCCCGCTGCGTACAGCCCCGGCACCAGGGCACCATCCGCGCCGAGGACGCGGGCCTGGTCGTCGATGCGCAGGCCGCATCCCGTCACGTTCACGGTGATCGGCCACACCGGCACCGCGGTGTACGGCGTCGTCCGGAGGGGGAGCAGGAACCGCGCCGCCTTGCCGTGGTCGGCGTCGACGCCGGCGTCGCAGAAGCTGTTGTAGCGGTCGATCTCGCCACTCACCGCTGTCGGGTCAAGCCCGACCTGCTTGGCGAGCTCAGCGAGCGTGTCGCTCTGGAACGCCTTGCCCTGCGAGAGCATGAGCTCGACGAGGTCGGTGCGGTAGTGGCGCGGGCGGAACGGCGCGTGGTTGGGCCACACCTGCTTGTAGGCGTCCCGGTAGCGGTCAGCGAGGTCCTCGGGTGGCTCCAGGCACGCTTGGTCGATGACGACGACGCACCGGTTGCCATGGGCGCGGACGGCGTTGTCGAGGATCCCGTAGGGAGCGGTCTCGTCCGCGAACCGGTGGCCGTCAGGATCCAGGATCACTGTCCAGCCCGGCATGAGCGCCTCGTTGATCGACGTACCGCCAGGGCCGAGCGTGCGCAGCCCCCTGTCGTGTCCGGTGAGCTGCGCTCCGACGGCGCCCGCGAGGTCCAGGGCATCACCACGAGCGCCGTCGTGTCCGATGTACCAGGTGCGCTCCGGGTCCCATGCCGAGGGAAACAGCGCAGCGAGCTTCTCGGGCGAGGCACCGAAGCCGCCGGTGGCGAGCACGACGGCACCCGCCCTGACCTCGTCGCCCCCGACGGCCGCACCGACCACTCGGCCCTCCTCGACGAGCAACCGGTCCACGCGCTGGCCCAAGGCGATGTCCACGCCCGCCTTGACCGCGGCGCGGTGCAGCGCATCGACGAGTGCCTGCCCGCTGCCATCCACGCTGTGGGAGCGGGGGCGGCGTTCCTCGCCACCGAAGATGAGCCGGTCGTGGAACGGGACACCGTGGTCGGCGAGCCAGTCGATCGTCTCACCGCTGCGCCGCGCGAACCGGCGCACCGGTCCCGCCATGACATCCCAGCGCATCAGCGAGCGGTAGTCGTCGAAGAGATCGTCCTCGGTTTCCTCGATGCCGGCGGCACGTTGGATTCTGCTGCGGCTGCCCATGACGATGCCACCCGAGAGCCGGGACGACCCACCGACCACGTCCGAGGCCTCCGCGACGAGCACCGACCGGCAGCCGCTCTCTACCGCAGTCAGAGCCGCGCACAGCCCGGCTGCGCCCGAACCGACCACCAGGACGTCGGCGCTCGGGACGGTCGCCGTGCTCGTCATGTCGCCGCTGCGAGTGCCGGGGCGGCCTGGGCGGCGGCCACCACGTCGGGCAGTAGCCCCGTGATCTGCGGGACCCGGCGACGAGCCCACGCGGCGACGCGGGCGAGCTCTGGGAAGCCATCCTCGGAGCACGCGACGAGCGGCAGCGCACCGTCGAAGATCTCACCGGTGCTGCCGTCGACGGTGACCACCCTGCCGGCCAGTGCTGCAACGGTGCCGTCGCCGCAGCCGACGACGCACGGTGTGTGCAGTTCGCGGCTGACGACGGCCGCGTGGCTGGTGGCTCCCCCGATCTCGGTAACGACGGCCTTCGCGACGATCATGCCCGACACATCGTCGGGGTCCGTGGTGGGACGAGCCAGCACGACCTCCTCGCCGGCGTCGGTGTGGTCCTCCGCCGACTCGCAGTCGGTGACCACCAGGCCGGTGCCGACGCCCGGACACGCGGGCTCGCCGGTGGCAAGGACGGTCGCGCCGACACGGGCGGCAGGGTCGATGTGCGGCTTGAGGAGAGCGGCGACGGCAGCGGGAGTGACGGTGGCCAGCGCCTCGTCCTCGGTGATGAGACCTTCGTCGTGGAGCTGGACGGCGAACCGGACGGCGGCGTCGGGCGACCGCTTCGCGGCCCGGGTCTGCAACAGGTACAGGCGGCCGGACTCGACGGTGTACTCGATGTCCTGAACGTCGCGGCCGTGCTGCTCGAGCGTCGTGGCCATGTGGAGCAGCTCCTCGTGCACCTCCGGGTGGGTACGAGCGAGGGCGGACAGGGGGAGCGCGTCGTAGCGCCCGGAGACCACGTCTTCGCCCTGTCCACGGGGCAGCCACTCGCCATAGGGCTCCCGATCGCCGGTCAGCGGGTTGCGGGAGAACAGCACGCCGGTGCCGGACGCGTCGTCGAGGTTGCCGAAGACCATGGCCTGCACGGTCACGGAGGTGCCGCCGCCCTCAGGCACGCCGTGGTGCTTGCGATAGGCGACTGCCCTGTCGGAGAACCACGACGAGAACACCGCCGCGATGGCACCGCGCAGCTGCGCGAGCGGGTCCTCCGGCGCCGGTGCACCGACGATGCGCTGATACTGCTCGGCGAACCGGCTGGCGCTGTCCTCGGCATAATGCGGATCACCGGAGCGCACGGCCAGCGCATCACGCACCTCGGGGGTCATTCCGAGGTTGAGGATGGTGTCCATCATCCCGGGCATGCTGCGCGCGGCGCCGGAGCGCACCGACACCAGGAGCGGCCGAGCGGGGTCACCGAAGCCGCGGCCGGTGGCCTCCTCCAGGCGGGCAAGGGCCTCGCTGACGTCGGGAACCTCGGTGGTGCTGTGGTAGCGCGCGCACTCGTCCGTGGTGAGGGTGAACGCGGGCGGGACGGGCAGGCC
>JBHEMB010000062.1:0-4948 GCA_046262855.1 Mycobacteriales bacterium
CTTCCGCGTGGGGCCGCGCCCCAGCTCCCCGGGATGGCCGGGGATCTCCGTCGGATACCCCCAGGCAAGGGCGCGGGCAGGCGGTGGGTCGTAGGGGTCAGACACAGCAGCGCTCCTCGACGAGGGACGGAACGTCTAGTCGAAGGGGTTCAACCAGCCGCCGACCCGGGACATGCCCCTCCAGACCTTGTCACCAACGCCCTCGTCCGGCGCAGGTGGGTCCGCGTGCGGCAGCACCAGGACCGCTTGCTCGATCGTGGAGTCCGGAGCGTCGGACACCAGCGCCCAGGTGCGGCCGCCGCCGGACCAGACCAGCTGCTCGGGTGCGGTGCTGGTCATGTGCACGAAGGCCCCGCCGACCTCGCGCACCGTGCCTCCGGTGCTGGCCGGCAGCGCACCCTGCTGCACGAACAGCGACAGCGTCGACAGGCCGTCGGAGTACGACAGCTGCACGACGCCGTCGTCGTGCAGCCGGGTCTCGAACAGCTCCAGCCCCGATGGCAGGTGGTCCACGATCGGCCAGCCACCGCTGATGAGGTCCTGCACCTCGTGATCATCGAGGCGGGTGCCGCCCGGGCCGGTCTGCACCGGAGGAGTGCGGACGGCGGAACGACGTGTGAACCGGAGCTCCGAGAACGCGCTGCTCACGACGACCGCACCGGAGTCGTCGAGGACGTCGCGCCGCCACACCATGCGCGTCGTCCGGTCGATCCAGAACCGGCCTGCCACCGCGTCCGCTCCGGTCTGGCCTGGACGCCGGGCTTCCACCAGCACCGTGCGGCGACCGGCGGAGAGCGTCGCCCCGACCACCGTCAGGTCGTAGTGCCTCGTGAGCAGAGCGAACAGGTCGTCATCGAGCAGGTCGGGCGCTACGCCCCGGCCGGTGTCCGCAAGACCCTCGACGACGGTGCCGGTGCCCGGGGAGTGGGCGACCTTGAGCAGCTGGTAGCGCGGCATTCCACCGTGCGTGCTGAGCACGCTCTGCGTTCCCTGCCAGCTCGTCGTGCGCGTGACCGTGGCGGCGCGCTGGAGCAGGGCGAGTGCCGAGCTGGAACGGGTGGGCGTGGTCACCTGCTCGGCCGGGTCGGGAGGGATGCACGACAGGGCGGAGCCGGCGCTGACAAGTACGCCGACACAACCGATCAGCAGCAGGAGGCGGAACCGGCTCGGGCTCAGCCTCCGTGCCTCGGTCACGGCGCCGGACTGGCCGACGCCCGCGGGGAGGTCGCGACGACGTCGACCGTGATGAGCGGCACCTCGCCCGACGTCGTGGTGTGGTCGACGACGAACCCGGCGTTGCTCGGGTCGACGGGGGCAACGGGTTGCCGTGGCGGGGGGCCGGCGAGGCTGAGCGCGCCGCCGAGGCCGATGACGACGAAAGCACCAGACGCAGCAGTACGGCGAAGCCGTGAGTCGACGCGGCGAGGGACGCGCGGGCTGAGGTGCGACGCGAAGCTGACCGTCGGGCGCCGGCGCCGCTGCCCTGCCGCGGCGGTGGGGAAGCCGCTCACCGCCATCAGCCGCGAGGACAGGTCACTCGGCAGGCACGGAGCGGTCTCGCGCAGCGCTGACTTGAACCCACGCAGCGCCTGCACCTCGCTTCGGCAGCTCGCGCACCAGGCCAGGTGCGCCAGCACCTCGTTCTCGCGGCTCCCGTCGAGCTCGCCGTCGACGAAGGCGTTCAGTGCCTGGCCGAGGTGCGCGCTCACACCGGTACCTCCACGGCGAGCGCCGGTGCCCGGTGGGCGAGCGCCTCACGCAGCTGCGAACGGCCACGGTGGATGCGGCTGCGGACGGTGCCGATCTTCACGCCGAGAGTGTCGGCGATCTCCTCGTAGGAGAGCCCCTCGAGGTCGCAGAGCACCACCGCGGCGCGGAAGTCCGGCGGCAGCGCATCGAGCGCAGCCTGCACGTCACCGTCGAAGTGGGTGTCGTCGTAGAGCTGCTGCGGGCTCCGCTCCCGGCCAGGAAGCCGCTCGGTGTCGTCCGGCAGGGCGTCGAACCTGATCCGCTGCTTGCGGCGGACCATGTCGAGGAAGAGGTTGGTGGTGATCCGGTGCAGCCAGCCCTCGAACGTGCCGGGCGTGTAGCTCGACAGCGAGCGGAAGACCCGAACGAAGACCTCCTGCGTGAGGTCCTCGGCGTCGTGCCGGTTGCCGGTCAGGCGGAAGGCGAGCCGGTACACGCGGCCGGAGTGGTCGCGCACGACCTCGTCCCACGTCGGAGCCACCCACTGGCCCTGCTCAATCTCCATGAGGAGAAGTCTGCCCCGCTTTCCTGTAAGAGTCCTGATAGCACGTGCAACGCCGCGGGCGGGCGATAGGTTCCGGCTCATGACAGACCTGACGAGCTGGCTCGACGCCTGGCTCCCAGAGGATGCTGCGCTGACCGCCGCGCGGTCGCGGGCCGCCGAGGTGGGCGTCCCCTGCGTGGACCCCGTCACGGGCTCCCTGCTACGGCTGCTGGCCGCCACCAGCGCCGCCAAGTCCGTGGTCGAGCTCGGGACCGGCGCAGGAGTGTCGGCGCTGTGGCTGCTTCGCGGTATGACGCCAGACGGCGTGCTCACCACGGTGGACCCCGAAACCGAGCACCGGCGGCTGGCCAAGCAGTCCGTCAACGAGGCTGGGTACGGCTCCGGCCGGGTGCGGCTGATCGCCGGCGAGGCCCTGAACGTGCTGCCACGGCTGTCCGACGGCGCGTATGACCTGGTGTTCTGCGACGCGGTCCGATCAGAGAACCTCGACTACCTCACGGCAGCGCTGCGGCTGCTGCGGCCGGGCGGGCTCGTGGTGTTCGCCGGAGCCCTGGCCGGCGGCCGCGTCGCCGACCCGGCAGCGCGCGACGCAGAGGCCGTCTCGCTGCGCGAGCTGACGAAGGCCGTGCGCGAGGCGGATCGACTGACCCCGGCGCTGCTGCCCGTCGGGCCCGGCCTGCTGGCGGCGGTCGTCTCCGCCTCCTGAACGGCCAGGGGTGCCTCCGGTTGTTCACCTCGCGGCACCCGCACTCCCCTCAGGGCACGCTCACGAGCAGCCGCTGCGGCCAGCATCCTGCGCAGAAGCGGAGGCAGGGCGTCAGGAAGCGCGGCGCTTCCTGGGGGCTGCGACGGAGAGCTGCTCGAGCCAGCGGGTCAGCAGCCGCACCCCGTAGCCCGTGCCGCCCTTCGTCAGCTCGTCCTCGTCGCCGCCGGACCAGCCGGGGCCGGCGATGTCGAGGTGCGCCCACGGCCGCCCGCCGGCAAACTCCTGCAGGAACAGTGCGGCCGTGATGGAACCGGCGTTGAGCTTGAGCCGAGGGTTACCGATGTTGCGCAGGTCCGCGGTGTCGGACTCGAGAGCCCTGCGGTAGTCCGGCGTCAAGGGCATCCGCCAGACCCGTTCACCCGAGGCCTCGGCGGCTGTCTCCAACTGCCGGGCCAGCGCGTCATCGTTCGTGAACAGGCCGGCGATCTTCTTGCCGAGGGCGACTGGCATCGCACCCGTCAGCGTTGCGATGTCGACGATGACGTCCGCCTGCAGCACCTGGTCGGCGTAGGCGATCCCATCGGCGAGGACCAGCCGGCCCTCCGCATCGGTGTTGAGGACCTCGACGGTTGTCCCGCCGTACTGGGTGATGACATCGCTCGGCCGCTGGGCGCTGCCGGACGGCATGTTCTCGGCGGCGCAGGCGATCGCGGTCACCTTGATCGGGAGCTTCAGGTCGGAGACGCATCGCAACGTGGCAAGGACGGCCGCTGCGCCCCCCATGTCCATCTTCATCGCGAGCATGCCGTCGTTGGGCTTGATGGAAATGCCGCCGGTGTCGAAGGTGATGCCTTTGCCGACGAGCACGACGTGCGGACCGACACCACCGACCCTGTTGTCGACCGTCGCCTCGACAACGCGCGGTGGCCGGGCGGATCCCATGCCCACCGCCGTGACGCCGCCCCAGCCTTCGGCGCGCAGCTGCCGGTCGTCGCGGACCGTCACAGCCAGACCCTTGAGCAGCGCTTTCGCTTGCGCCGCGAGCCAGGTGGGGCTCTTCTCGAGCGCCGGAGTGTTCACCAGGTCGCGTGCGGAGGCGACCGCCGTCGTGACCACGAGCGCCCTGTCGAGGGCCTTGCCGAGAGCGTCCGGTTTTGCGACGACCACGGTGATCCTCGCCAGCGGTCGCGGCTCCGCGGACGCCTTGAGCGTGAAGCCGTAGGACCCGAGCAGCAGGCCCTCGACCAGGGCGGCCAGGCCGTCCGCGGTGAGGGCCAGCCGGCGCAGGTCCAGAGCGAGAGACTCCTGCTGCTTGGCCTTCCGCGCGATGGCGGCACCCGCCTTGCGCAGCGCGGCCGGGCCGCCGTCACCGACGCCGAGGAGGAACAGCCGATCCTCCACCGGCACGGCGACGAGCTCTCCCGCCTCGCCCCTGGCCTTCTCGCGCTCGAGCAGGCCGGCCACGTCGACCGGTGGCCGCCCGAGCACGCGCGGGCCCTCGTCGCTCGGCTGTGTCGCCAGGGCGACGACAGCAGCAGCGGGGACGGTCCCGGCCAGGGCGAGGGCGGGAAGCGGCGCCATGCCTAAGAGGTGACGGCCCGAAGCGCCTCAGCGAGTGCGGTGGCCTCCTCGGCGTTGAGCTCCACGACCAGGCGCCCCCCGCCCTCGAGCGGGACGCGCATGACGAGACCGCGCCCCTCCTTGGTGACCTCGAGCGGACCGTCGCCCGTACGCGGCTTCATCGCCGCCATCGCCGTACCTCCATCAGTCAGGTGCGGGCGCGACAGGTTCGTCGCGTCCGCGGGTGTCTGCTGAACATTCTCCTGCATCAGCGGCTCGACTGTCGAAAAGGGTCACTAGCCGTCGCTTCTGCGGGCGACAGGGCGGGCTCGCGCGCCGCGGGATCGTCGTCAGGGGCGGCTGGGTCCGTCGGGCCCGGGGCCGCTCCACCACTCGTCTGGCTCCTCCGCGGCGTCCTCGGTCGCAGC
>JBHEMB010000063.1:0-13347 GCA_046262855.1 Mycobacteriales bacterium
CCGATGACGGTGAGGACGTCGGCGAGGCGCTCCTCCAGCGGTCGCAGCTCGTCGATGACGTGCAGGCAGTTCACGCAGCAGTACGAGAAGAAGTCCAGCAGCACGAAACGGCCGCGCAGCGAGCCGAGGGTGAGTGGCTCCGAGCCGATCCAGCCGCCCCGGCCGGAGAGCTCGGGGGCGCGGACCTTGGCCATGCCCGCCAGCCTAAGGCGGCTACGCCCGCTGTGAGGAGGGCTCCGCTAGGTCCTCGTGGCCGGGCACAACTGCAACGGGCAACGCGGATGTGCCGGCACCCTTGAGCGTGCGGACCACCGCCGGCAGCAGGTAGCGGCCGGCTGGACGTTGCCGTTCTGCCGCGGCGACCGCCCTGCCGTCGGCGGACCCGCAAGCCTGCCTCAGCCGTGCCGCTTCAGTGAAAGAAGGGAAGGGGACGTCAAGTCCAGGCGAGGGCGGTCGCGGGGTCGGCGAGGACTCGTGCGATGTCGGCGAGGAACTGCGAGCCGAGCGCACCGTCGACGTTGCGGTGGTCGAACGACAGGGCCAGCTGTGTGACCTGCCGGACGGCGATCTCGCCCTCGTGCACCCACGGCGTGGGGCGGACCGCTCCGAAGCACAGGATCGCCGACTCGCCAGGGTTGAGGATCGGGGTCCCGCTGTCGACCCCGAAGGTGCCCACGTTCGTGATCGTGATCGTGCCGTGCTGCATGTCGGCCGGCGACGTCTTGCCCTCACGCGCGGTCGCGATCAGGTCCTGCAGGGCCGTGGCCAGCTCGACCAGCGACAGCTGGTCGGCATCCTTGATGTTGGGCACCAGGAGGCCCCGCGGGGTCGCGGCGGCGATGCCGAGGTTGACGTAGTCCTTCACCACGATCTCGTTCTCGGTGAAGGTGCTGTTGATCTCAGGGTTCCGCCGTACGGCGAGCAGCAGCGCCTTGGCGACGAGCAGCAGCGGCGTGACCTTGATGTCGGCGAACTCGGGCAGCCCCTTCAAGCGGGCCACCAGCTCCATCGTCGGTGTCACGTCGACCGTGACGAACTCGGTGACGTGCGGCGCGGTGAAGGCGCTCGACACCATGGCCTGCGCGGTCATCTTGCGCACGCCTTTGACCGGGATCCGCCGCTCGCGGGTGCCCGGCTCCCACGCCGTGATCGGTTGTGGCGCAAGAGATCCGGCGGCCTCGACGTCCGCGCGGGTGATGATCCCGCCCGTACCCGTGCCCCGCAGGCTGCCCAGGTCGACCCCGAGCTCCTTCGCGAGCTTGCGGACCGGCGGCTTGGCGAGCACCGTCACCGCACCCATCGACTGGGCGGCGGCCTGCCCGACGGCGGCCGCCGAGACGCGCGCAGCCGTCGCAGGCGGGGGAGGGGGCGGCTTCTCCGCGACGACCGGCGCGGGGTTGTCGCTGCGTGCGCGGCGCTTGGCCGGCCCGGACTTCGGGCCGTAGCCGACGAGTGTCGCGGTCCGGCCGTTGGCACCGACCTCGCCGATGAGGGCGCCCTCCTGCTTCGCAGGCTCGGGGACGAGATCCAGCGGACCGGCACCCGGGTCGGTGTCGAAGGTGATGATGACCGCGCCGACGTCGACGACGTCGCCGGCCTGGTGGTGCAGCTGCGTGACCACACCGGCGAACGGCGACGGCACCTCGACCGCAGCCTTGGCGGTCTCCACCTCGACGATCGGCTGGTTGAGCTTCACCTCGTCGCCCACCGCGACCAACCACTGCAGGATCTCGCCCTCGGTCAGCCCCTCGCCGAGGTCGGGCAGCTTGAACTCGCGCAGCCGCGACATCAGTAGGCCAGCGATCGATCGACGGCGTGCAGCACCCGGTCGAGGTCGGGGAGGTACTCCTCCTCCACGCGCGACGGCGGGTAGGGGATGTCGAACCCGGTCACGCGCAGCACCGGCGCCTCCATCTCGTAGTAGAGCTCCTCCGAGAGCCGCGCCGCGATCTCCGAGCCGAGCCCTGCTGTCCGTGGCGCCTCGTGCACGACGACGGCGCGTCTCGTCCGCCGTACCGACTCGCGGATGGTGTCGAAGTCCAAAGGCGACAGCGTGCGCAGGTCGACGACCTCGAGCGAGCGGCCCTCCTCGTCCGCGGCAGTTGCGGCATCGAGGCAGGTGCGCACCATCGGACCGTAGGCGAGCAGCGTGAGATCCGTGCCGGGGCGGGCGATGCGGCTGCGCCACAAGGGATCTGGTGCGACGTCGGTCTGGACGTCCGCCTTCTCCCAGTAGCGACGCTTGGGCTCGAAGAAGATGATCGGGTCGTTGGACGCGATCGCCTGCTGGATCATGAAGTAGGCATCCGCCGGGTGGGAGGGCGACACCACCTTCAGGCCGGCGGTGTGCGCGAAGTAGGCCTCCGGCGACTCGCTGTGGTGCTCGACCGCGCCGATGCCGCCGCCGTAGGGGATGCGGATGACGACCGGCATCGCGACGTTGCCCTTGGACCGGGCGTGCATCTTCGCCAGCTGGCTGACGATCTGGTCGTACGCCGGGTACACGAACCCGTCGAACTGGATCTCGCAGACCGGCCGGAAGCCCCTGATCGCCAGGCCGATCGCTGTACCGATGATCCCCGACTCGGCGAGAGGGGTGTCGAACACCCGGTCCTCGCCGAAGTCCTTCTGCAGCCCGTCGGTCACGCGGAAGACGCCGCCGAGCTTGCCGATGTCCTCACCCATGAGGATCACCCGCTTGTCGGCCTCCATCGCCGCGCGCAGTCCCTCGTTGATGGCCTTGGCCAAGGTGAGCTGCATCAGTGCGCCGCCCCGCTGAAGCCGGCCAGGTAGTCGCCCAGCTCCGCCCGTTGTTCCTGCAGCAGGACCGTCTGCTCGGCGTAGACGTCGTCGAACATCGACAGCGGGTCGGGGTCCGGCATCTCCAGGCAGCCCTTGCGGATGCGGGCCGCGAGCGCATCGGACTCGGCCTCGACGCCGTCGATGAAGGCCGCGTCGGCGATCTGCTGCTTGAACAGGAACGAGCGCATCCGCTCGATCGGGTCCTTGAGCTTCCATGCCTCCAGGTCGCTGGACAACCGGTAGCGGGTCGGGTCGTCCGACGTCGTGTGCGCTCCCATCCGGTAGGTGAACGCCTCGATCAGGGTCGGCCCCTGACCGGTCCGGGCCGCGTCCAGTGCGGACCGGGCCACCGCGTAGGACGCCAGCACGTCGTTGCCGTCGACCCGCACCCCCGGGAAGCCGAAGCCCTCCGCCCGCTTGTAGAGCGGGATCCGGCTCTGCGTGGACGTCGGGGTCGAGATGCCCCACTGGTTGTTCTGGCAGAAGAACACGATGGGGACGTTGTACGCGGCGCTCCACACGAAGGCTTCGTTGACGTCGCCCTGGCTGGAGGCGCCGTCGCCGAAGTACGCGATCACGGCCTCCCCGTCGGCGTCGCCGACCGCGCCGTCCTTCTGGATGCCCATGGCGTAGCCGGTCGCGTGCAGCGTCTGGCTGCCGATGACGATCGTGTAGAGGTTGAAGCGCTTCTCCTGCGGGTCCCAGCCGCCGTTGCTCGCGCCGCGGAACAGCCCGAGCAGCGTCAACGGGTCGACGCCCTTGCACCAGGCGACGCCGTGCTCCCGGTACGTCGGGAAGGCGAAGTCCTGCGGTCGCAGCGCGCGGCCGCTCCCGACCTGCGCGGCCTCCTGCCCGAGCAGGGAGACCCACAGGCCAAGCTCCCCCTGCCGTTGCAGTGCCGTCGCCTCGACGTCGATGCGCCGCACGAGGACGAGGTCGCGGTAGAAGCTGCGGTACTCCTCGTCGGTGAGGTCGACGTCATAGTCCGCGTGGTGCAACCGCTCGCCCTCGGGCGTCAGCAGCTGCACGAGCGGGGTGCTCGTCTCGACGGATCCGACAGACACGCAGCAGCTCCTCCGGAGTCGGCCGGGGTCTCCGGCGTGCCCTCCTGGCTCATCTTGACGACCCGAGGCGCCGAAGGGCAACAGCCCTGGCCCGGCGTGGCGCTGGCTAGCGCGCGTGTCGGCCCTTGCCGTGCGCCGGGGGCCGGGCATGCCGGCCGCCGCTGTGCTTCACCTGGCCGTGCTGCGCAGCCGCGCGATCCGCCTTGTCGTGGGCCTGCGCCTGGTGGCGCGACGCGCCATGGTGGTCGGTGACTGCCTTGACCGGCGGGCCGGTCGGCGCCGTGACGGGGGCACCACCACCTCGCGGCGGCGTGACGGCCGGCGGGGTGTCGCGCGGCGTGTCCGGTGGGGTCCGCGGCAGGGGCGCGGCGGTCGGGACGCCCCGCGGCAGCGCGGGCGCGACCGGGACGAGCGGTGCTGTGATGGTGCGGCGACGCGACCGCGACTGGGCGGTCAGCGCGTCCTGCAACGCCTGCGCAGTGCGATCGACCACGGGCCGGGCCGGCGTCGTCGGCGTCCCTGCGGGGTAGTCGACGACCAAGCCTTCGGTCCCGATCGAGTCGTCCGGCGGCAGGGCGCCGGGTGGCAGCGAGGTCGGGCTCGTCACGCCCCGCACGGCGTGCGCGACGAGCACGGCGGTGCCACCGGACGCGAGCGTCACGAGGGCAGCTGTGGTCGCTCCGAACGCGAGCTTGGAGCTGCCCTGGACCTTGAGCAGGCCAGAGGGAGACATCGTCTCAGGCATCTCCGGTGTCGCCCCCTCGTCCGCCCCGTCCAGCCAACCGCCGTACCGAGGAAGTCACAGTCTGACACGAACGCGCGACAGATCGTGGCAACCCGGACGCCGTTGTGGACGGCGCCAGCAAGCCCATCGTGGCCCCGCGGCAGCGCTCGTGGATAGGGCCATTCGGCTGTTATGTCTCCGCCGCGACCACCGTGGAGCCCGTGCGCCTTCCGGGCAGGCGGCTGACTACCTTGAGATCGTGACCTGGCCCCGTCCCGTCCCGCTGATCGGTGACGCCACCTCGGCGGCGGAACGGGCTGCTGCGCCGGACGCCTGGGCGTTCCCGACGGCAGCCCGGGATGCGGTGTACGGCGTGATCGAGGCCCGTCGCGACGTGCGCCGCTATCGCCCGGACCCCGTGCCCGACGACGTCCTGCACCGGGTTCTGCAGGCCGGGCACCAGGCGCCGTCGGTCGGGCACTCGCAACCGTGGCGCTTCGTGGTCGTGCGCGACGTCCGGATCAGGGAACGCGCCGCCTGGATGGCCGACCAGGAACGCCTGGCGCAGGCCGCGCAGCTCGAGCCGGAGGCCGCCCGGCAGCTGCTCGACCTGCAGCTCGAAGGGCTGCGCGAGGCGCCGCTCGGCGTGGTCATCTGCTGCGACCGGCGGGTGCCGGCGGCCGGAGTGCTGGGGCGCGCCACCTTCCCGGACGCCGACCTGTGGTCGTGCGCCTGCGCCATCGAGAACCTCTGGCTCACCGCCCGCGCCGAGGGGCTGGGCATGGGCTGGGTGACGCTGTTCGATCCGCTGGCGCTGGGCGAGCTGCTCGGACTGCCTGAGGGAGTGGTGACGCTCGGCTGGCTGTGCCTGGGCTGGCCCGACGAGCGGCCGCCAGCTCCGGGACTCGAGCGGGCGGGCTGGTCCCGGCGGCAACCCCTGTCCGACGTCGTGCTGACCGACCGCTGGTCAGACACGGCGGCACCGGTGTCGCGGCTGAGAGCACCCTCACCAGGCGCGGTGGTGGGCGCCCGGGACGAAGCCGACCGGCTGCTGACACCGCCGGGCTCGCTCGGCGTCCTGGACCGCGCCGTCGACCGGGTCGTCGCGCTCGGCCGCGGTGACACCACGGCAGGGACCTTGGTCCTTGCGGGCGCGACGCACGCCGTCACGACCCTCGGGGTCTCGGCGTTCCCGGACTCCGTCACCGCGGACGTCCTCGCGGCCGCCACGGCGGGAACCGCTCTGGGTGCGGTGGCCGCGCGCTCAGCGGGCCTCGAGGTCGTTGTCGTCGATGCCGGCGCCTCCCACGGCGATCTGCTGCACGAGGACGCACTGACCGTCATGGAGGTCGATGCCCTGCTCGACCGGGGTCGGGCACTCGGCCTCGAGCACGGCCGGGCCGGGCTGATCGCCCTCGGCGAGATGGGCATCGGCAACACGACCGTCGCCGCCGCGCTGTCCGCCGTACTGCTCGACCGGTCTGCCGCGGACGTCGTGGGGCTGGGTGCCGGGGCGGACACCGCCATGCTCGAGCGCAAGCGAGCGGTCGTCGCCGGGGCGGTGGCACGCGTCGGTGCCGGCGCGGAGCCGGTGGCCCTGCTGGCGGCGCTCGGCGGGCCCGAGGTCGCGCTGCTCACCGGCGTCGTCCTGGGCGCAGCTGTTGCCGGAGCGGTCGTCGTCCTCGACGGGCTGCTCACCTCGGTCGCGGCGCTGTGCGCGGTGCGCCTGGAGCCCGCGGTTGCCCAGCACCTGGTCGCCGGGCAGCGCAGCCGGGAGCGAGCGCACGCGGAGGTCCTGGCCCGGCTGGGCCTGGAGCCGCTGCTGGACCTGCGGCTGCGGGCCGGCGAGGGCGCCGGCGCCTGCTTCGCTGCGGGCCTGCTGCTGGCCGCGCTCCGGGTACGGCGAGAGACCGCGCGGACCCACTAGCGACGACAGCGGGGCGCCTCCCCCCGGAAGCGCCCCGCTGGTCTGGTACGTGACGACCACAGCCCTGGGCCGCGGTGGATGTCACGCGATGGGCGTTAAGTTTCGCCGTACCGCCACGATCTCCTGCCCCTGTGAATCCACAATCTTCAGGTTTTCCGCGGGTACCGTGGGCGCGTGACGCGCAGGGGGGTCAGGGCCGGTCAGCGCGGCGCCACCACCCTCTCGCTGCTCGGCGCCGCGCTCGCCCAGGGCCAAGGGGCGGCGGATGCCCTCCCGCCCCCGCCCGCCGAGTGCCACGACATGGCCATCACCTTCGAGAACGTCAGCTACCGGTCCTACGACGTCGTCATCCGCGCGATCGTCACCCGGCCCGGCGTGTTCCAGCTCGGTGACGGCCACGGCTACTTCGGCACATCCGAGACTCCCGCGGACCCCAACGGCGTCCCCATGACCGCCACCGCGACGATCATCACGCCCGAACCTGGCGCGGAGGAGCGCTGGACTGCCAGTTGCATCGGTGGGCATGCCACCGGCGTGGTTCGCGTGCCGGCCGCGCCAGCACCGCCTCGCCTGACGGTGCGCGGACCCCTGACGGTCCGCGCGACGGGGCACCACGGGGTCGCCAACCCGCTCGTGGCAACTGCCGTCGACGGCCGCGGCCGACGGCTGCCCGCGCGCTGCGCACCGGCGATCCTGCCACTGACGCCCGCCCGCACCAGAGTCACCTGCACGAGCGCACGGGACAGCGCCGGTCGGGTCGGCAAGGCCACCCGCACCGTCACCGTGCTCGGCGCGGCCGCCCAGCTCGGGCAGCTGCGCGACTCGCTCGGGGCCGGTCGGCTGCGTGAGCTGGTCGAGTCCGCTCGCGCCGCCGTCGTCCAGCGCGACGGGGCGGCAGCGGCCCGGCGGCTGGGCCTCGTCCTCGACGCCTTGCCGACGTCGGGCCTGCGAGGCCAGCGGCTCAGCGCAGTGCGAGCCGACATCGTGCGGATCGGCCACGTCGTTGGTCGCGCGATCCCTGCGGTGCACGCTGTTCGCCCCGGCGACTCCGTGTGGTCCGTCGTCGCAGCTGCCCTGCAGCACAAGACCGGAGTAGCGCCCGACGACCACGCGATCGCACTGGGCGTGCGCCTGGTGCTGGCCGTGAACCCGGGGGCACTGGACCGCTACGGCGTCCTGCACCCCGGCACGGTGCTGTCGCTACCGCTGTGAGGAGCGAGTCCGCGGGATCAGTGGCCTGATCGTGCGGTGCCGGGTACAACCGGCCACGACGCCGGCACCGTAGGCAGCCTGCTCGAGCAAACCCTCGCCGACGTACCGGAACGGGCTCGCCTCCGGTCTGCGCTGGAGCTGCTCGACGACGAGCGGGAGTGCCAGGAGCGCCAGCAGCTGCGGCCGGCGCCACCCGGCGACCCATCCGGCCGGACCCAGCAGGGACAGCGCCCTACTGAGGCCTTGGGCAGTGCCCGACACAGTGCGTCCGGTGACCCGCGCCGTCGCGACCGGGTCGTGCAGGTGCCGCTGCAGTCACTGTGCCGTGACGCCCGCAGCTACCCCCGCCGACCACGGGCGGCCGCTGAGCAGGGCCACGACGGCCGCCGTCGGCCACGGCGGGGCGACCAGGTGCGTGACCGCGTCAGGGTGACGCCGCGACAGGGGAGCGGCGGAGGTGCCGTAGCGGTAGCGGCGGACCAGCCGGTCGGCGAGTGCCGGCGGCTCCTCGTGATGCACCACGACCCGAGGGTCGTAGCGCACCTGCCACCCGGCCTCGACCATCCGCCAGACCAGGTCCACGTCCTCGCCGAAGCGCAGCTGCTCGTCGAAGGGGGTCAGCGCCGCGCGCCGGACCAGCAACGCGGCGGTCGGCACGTACGACACCGGGTTGCCCGGTCGGACGAGCCCGGGGTCCGGGCCGAGGTCGAGCGGCGAGCGCAGGCCCCCGGTCACGCGCGGTGCCACCGCCCCCAGCGACGCGTCCGCGAGGTGACCGCGCAACTGCTGGAGCCAGCCGGGCGGAGGCACGCAGTCGGAGTCGAGGAAGGCCACGAAGTCCTTGTGCAACAAGGGAAGTGGGGTGTTGCGAGCAGCCGCCGGGCCCCCGTTGTCACGGCGTACGACGGTGGCTCCGTGTCGGGCGCAGACCGCGGCAACACCTGCCGCGTCGTACGACCCGTCGTCCACGACGAGCACGTCGTCGTGACCCAGCGCGGCGAGGCAGCGGTCGAGCTCCGCGACCCGGTCGCTGACCGGGATGACCACCGTGACGTCGTCCGCGGGAAGGGGATCGGGGAGCGGGTGGGCGGCGCCGGCGGCCACCAGAGCCGCAGGGACGCCGGTCGGCGGCGCGGCGAAGCGGAGCAGCCGCCCGGTCGGGCTCAGGAAGGTCCGGCCGTCGCGGAGCCTGAGCGTCCGGCGGTCCAGCTCAGAGCGCAAGGCCACCGTCGACCGCGACATCGGCACCGGTGACGCCCGAGCTGCTCTCACCGGCCAGCCAGACGAGGGCCGCCGCGACCTCCTCGGGCTCGAGCAGCCGCTCGAGCGGCTGCTGCCTGGCGAAGTGCTCCGCGTCGGCGAGGCCGTAGAGCCGGGCGCTCTCCTCCAGCACGGGCGTGCGAGTGGAGCCCGGGCTGACGCAGGACGCCGTCACGCCAGTGCCGCGAAGCTCCGCCGCGAGGCCGCGCACGAGGCCGTTCACCACGGCCTTCGCAGCGCAGTAGGCGCTCAGCATCGGCAGGCCCCGGGTCGCGGCGGCGGAGCTCACCGCGACGAACCGCCCTGACCTGGGCGCGGGGCGGCGCAGCAGCGCGGGGATCGTGACGCGGGCGAGAGTCATGACGCCGAACAGGTCGACGTCGAGGACGGCCGCGATCTGCTCCTCGGACTGCTCCCAGAGCGGCACGCCACCGGCGACGACGCCGGCCACGGCGAGAGCGGCATCCAGTCCGCCGTACCGCTCCTCCGCGACGGCGACGGCTCGGTGCAGGTCCGCAGCGCTCGTGGTGTCGGCAACGCACACGCTGACGGTGTCGGAGGCGAGCGCCTCGAGCTCCGCGCGCGTCCCGAGGCCGTAGGGCAGCCGGGCATCATCGCTGCAGCGGTCGGTGGCGACGACGTTCCAGCCACTGGACTCGAGAGCCCGCACCGTGGCCGCGCCGATGCCCCGCGCTGCGCCCGTCACGAGCGCCGTCCTCATGCGGAATCCGTTGTCAGCCAGGTGATCACGGCCTTCTCCAGGTCGTCGAGCGCTTCGAGCAGCAACGCCTGGCCCTCCTCCGCCGACGCGCCGGCCGGGTCGCCGAGCACGCCGTTGTCCGTGACCGCCCGCAGGCCGCCGCGACGGAGCAGCGGCATCAGGTCCGCGAGGTTGTCCGTCGCTCCCACGTCACGCGCCGCACCGACGCGGCTGGCGTCGAGGGCCAGCTGCACGGAGGTCTCCGTCCGGCCCGCGTGCGCATCCCCGCGCCATCTCGGGCTCCAGACCAGCACGTCGCGGCTCTCGTCCCGCAGTCTCGCGCACGCCGCGCTCAGGGTGGCGACGTTGCCACCGTGACCGTTGACGAGCAGCACGTGCGGGAAGGTCTCCGTGGCCGAGCGCACCAGCTCGACGAGCAGCAGCTCGAGCGCTTCCTCGCCGATCGACAGCGTGCCCGCGAAGCCGGCGTGCTCCCCACTCGCCCCGTACGGGAGTGGCGGCGCGACGAGCACGTCGCTGCGCCGGATCGCCAGGCCGTGTGCCAGTGCCTGCGCGATGTCGGTGTCGGTGGACAGCGGCAGATGGGGGCCGTGCTGCTCCGTCGAGCCGAGCGGGACAGCGAGGACGTCGGCATCGACCCGTGGCCAGGTGAGGTCCCCGAGGCGGGTCATTGGGCTGTCCAGCCCGTGCGTGCCTCGGAGAGATAGCCGTTGCGGGCCAGGAACTCCAACAGCGCGTCCGCCGCCTCGACCGGGCCCACCGGGCCCACCACGGTCGGCGGGTCGTGGCTGAGCAGGGCGCCGGTGAGGGCGAGCAGCCGCTCGCGGCTCGAGCCGGTGGGGCCGGCGACGTGCCGTGGTCGCGGCCGCGCGGCCCGAGCCCCCAGGACACGTACGGCGGGACCCGCCACGGCCTCGTCGGCGACCGGCACGGCCGCTCGGGCCGCCGCGAGCGACGCCGGCAGCGACGCCCTCCGGAGCCGGACACCCGCCGCCTCGACCGAGCACACGGCCGGCAGCGGGATGCGCATCCGCTCGCGCCGGCCGTAGTCCAGCCGACGTTCGCCGATGAGCTGCTCGCCGTCGAGCTCGAGCCTGACGAGGCCGGGCGCCTGCACGACGCCGAGCTCGTGTGCGACGAAGGCCGGTAGCGCACCCGTTCCCCGGTCGGCGGACCGGTCGGCGCAAAGCACCAGATCGGGACGGCCGTCGATCGCTGCTACCAGCGCCTTCGCGAGGCCGCCCTCGTCGGCGGCGAGCTCGTCGAGATACGAACCGCGGGTCGGGACGCGCCGTACCTCGGCCCCGAGCGCGAGCACCTCGCGCAACGGGCCGTCGCACTCGGCTCCGCCTGCGGTCAGGACGAGAGTCCTTGCGCCCCAGGCAGTCGCGAGTCTCAGGCCGTGTTCGATCGCGGCTGCGTCGGAGGCGCTGAAGGCCGTCGTGCGGGGGTCCCGGGAGATCGCACCGGTCAACGGGTCCACCTCGGCCCGCAGGTCGGTGCAGCGGGCGAGAACGACGACGAGCTGCCTCGTAGGGTGCCGATCAGCCATGCCGGAACACCACGCCGTGGCCGCCCTCGGGATAGCTCCAGGTGAGCGCCCCCTCGCCGTTGCAGACCTGGTAGCAGGTGCCGCACTCGAAGCACTGCTCGTAGTTGAACAGGATGCCGCCGTCACTCGTGGGCGCGAACAGGTCGGCCGGGCATGCGGTGACGCAGGCCTTCGTCGTGCAGGAACGGCACACCTCGCTGTCGACCACGATGTGCGGGCGGTCGGAGACGCGGAACTCCACCGTCGCCATCCTGTCGTCGAACGCGACCTCGTCGTACCTCACCGGAACACCCTTCCCCCTGCGAGCCCATCGGCAAGCAGGTGCCGGACCTTCACGCTGTTCTTCTTCGCAGCCCGACGCAGCAGGCGCAATGCCCCAGGCTTGGCATTCGGGTTGGTCACCGTGAACAGTCCCTGGACCAGGTCGGCGATCAGTCCCGGGTACTGCTGCTGGACCCGCTCGCTGAGGACGAGATCGGGCGCGCCCCGGAGGCGCTTGTGGTCCTGGAGCACGAAGCTGCCCTCGAGCGCGGCGCGGTAGGGCTTGGCGTCGCCCGTCTCGATGATGCGGCGCGCGTGCCGGCCTGCCTCGAGGCCTGAACCGAGCGCGAAGTTGACCCCCTCGAGCCAGATGCCCGCGGCGAGGCAGAGCCCGGCGGCGTCGCCGGCGACCAGCATGCCCGGGGTGCTCAGCGGGGCAAGCTGGTCGTAGCCACCCTCCGGGATGAGATGGGCGGTGTACTCCTTGAGCTCGGCGCCCTCGACCCAGGGCGCCACCGCCGGATGCGCCTTGAGACCGGCGACCAGGTCCTCGGGCCGGATCTTGGCGGCAGCGAGGTGCTCCAGGCTGACGACGACACCGACGCTGAGGCTGTCCCGGTTGGTGTAGACGAACCCGCCACCCGGAATGCCTTGCGTGCAGCCGAGCAGCTCGACGTCGACGCCTTCGTCGCCGCGCACGCCGAAACGCTCGTCGATGACCTCGCGCGGCAGGCTCAGCACCTCCTTGACACCGAGGGTCAGGTGCTTCGGCTGGGTGCGAGGGAGCAGACCGGCTTCCTTTGCCAGGAAGGAGTTCACGCCGTCCGCGGCGATGACGAGAGGCGCCCGCAGGTCGCCGTCCGGCCGGTCCGTCCGGACACCGACGATGCGGTTCCCCTCGCGGATCAGACCGGTGGCGACGGTGCTCGTGACGAGCTGCGCGCCGGCGTCGACGGCCTTGGAGGCGAGCCAGCTGTCGAAGTCGGCCCGGAAGGTCGTGCAGCCGTTGTACGGCGCCTGACCCCAGTCGCTGGTGCGGAAGTCGACGGTCAGGGCCTGCGTCTCGGTGAGCACCATCGTCGAGCGGCGGGTGACCCAACGCTGGACAGGCACCTCCTCCCACCAGTGAGGAAGGACCTCGTCGAGCACGCGCCCGTAGACGACGCCGCCGTAGGCGTTCTTGCTGCCGGGGAACGGGCCGCGCTCGAGCAGCACGACGTGCAGCCCGTCGCGCGCGGCCATCAGCGCAGCCGCCGAACCAGCGGGCCCGGCGCCCACGACGATCACGTCCGTCACGGCGCCTCCTCCTGGGGAGCTGTGCGGGCTGCTACCGCCGTACGCCCGTGTGGGGCCGCACACCTGATCACGGAGTCACCCCAAGACGGTCGGCGAGCTCGTCCAGCAGCGCGCGCGCGTCGGTCACCAGGCCCAGGTCGGCCATGGCCGTCATCGGACAGGACGGGTCGGTGTTCACGCTCACCACGTGCTTCGGGTTGCCGAGGCCGCCGGTGTGCTGGCTGGCGCCCGCGACCCCGAAGGCGAGGTACAGGTCGGGGGAGATGCTCACCCCGGTCGTGCCGATCTGCCGGTCGTGGTGCATCCAGCCCCCGTCCGTGATGACGCGGGTCGCTCCGGTCGCCGCGCCGAGCCGGGCCGCGACCGCGCGCAGCAGCGCGAAGGCCAAGGGGGCGTCTTCGTCGTCGCGGACCAGCCCCGCACCGCCACCGACGACGCGCGCGGCCTCGGCCAGGTCGATTGTCTCGGGATGGGGCTCGAGCACCGCCAGCCGCTCGGCGTCGACCCCGGGCGGGACGTCGAGCACGA
>JBHEMB010000064.1:0-5893 GCA_046262855.1 Mycobacteriales bacterium
CCCGGGTGCGGCGCACATCAGCCAGGACGACGACGGGATCTTCCATCTGGAGCTGCCCGAGGCCCCGCACGACCCCCCCGGAGGGATCGGGCCCCCGATCGAGCCCGCCCCGCCGTTGCCCGGGCCGCACGGACCAGCGCAGATCAGGCGAGTGCGGCACCGACCCTGGTCGGAACGGTCACAACCCCCCGTCCCGGACCCGGACAGCATCGACGACAGCAGCTGGGAACCCGCCCCACCCACCCTGGCAGAGCTGGACTACCACGACTGGAGCACCGATCACGCATCGGCGCACGCGCTGATCAGCTGGCAGTTCCACCAACAACCCCGGGCGGCAGCCTGTCCGGCACCCGCCGGTCCGCGCTGGCAGCCGCCGCCCCCCGCGTGGACCCGCGCCGGTCTCAACCGCGCACTCGGCAGGTTCAGGACCCGACCCGCCGAACCGCCACCCCCCGTCAGCGGCGCCTACCCCTTCGGCCGCCGGGCCAGCCGACACATCAAGCTGCGCGACCAGCACTGCACCTTCCCCGGCTGCTACCGGCTCGCCCGCGCCTGCCACAACGACCACCTCACCGCATGGCCCGCCGGCCCGACACACATCGACAACGGCGCCGCCGAATGCGAACACCACCACCTGTGCAAGCACCACTACTGCACCGTCCGCAAGCTCGACGACGGCACCCTGCGCTGGACGACTCCCACCGGCCAGCACGCCGACACCCCACCCCGCGCACTCCTCCGCGGCTGGTAGCGGGACGTCCTAGCGTGCAGGTCATGTCTGACGTGCACGCCGCCCTCAAAGCTGCTCTGCCTTCGAGCCGGGCTGATCTTGAGGCCCTCGCCCGCATCCCGTCGATCAGCTCGGAGCCAGAGCATCGCGAGGATGTCAGGACGGCGATCGACCAGGTGGCAGAGCTGGCGCTGGACGCAGGTGCGCAGCAGGTCGATGTTGTCGACGCCGGTGGGCACCCGGCGCTGATCGCGACGTGGCCGGCCCCCCACGGCATGCCGACGGTGCTGCTCTACGCGCACGCCGACGTCCAGCCGACTGGGCCTCTCGAGGAGTGGACCAGCCCGCCGTTCGAGCCGACCGAGCGTGACGGCCGGCTCTACGGCCGGGGCGCCGCGGACGACAAGGCAGGGGTGCTGATGCACCTGGCTGTGCTGCGCGCGTTCGGGGGCAACCCGCCCGTCGGGGTCGTGCTCTTCATCGAGGGCGAGGAGGAGATCGGCTCACCGACGCTCCCTCTGCTGCTCGCGCAGCACAAGGACGCACTGCGGTCCGACGTCATCGTCATCGCCGACTCGGCCAACGCTGCCGTCGACGTGCCCGCCTTCACCACGAGCCTGAGGGGTCTGGTGGACCTCTTCGTCGAGGTGAAGCTGCTCGAGCGCCCAGTGCACTCGGGACTGTTCGGTGGGCCCATCGCGGACGCGCTGACCATCTTGTGCCGACTGCTCGCCACCCTCCACGACGCGGACGGCAACGTCGCGATCGACGGCCTCCACATCGGCACGTCCGAGGTGCCGGACGTGCCCCATGAGGTCTACCGCGCGGACACCACCCTCGTCGCGTCGGGGCAGCTCATCGGCTGCGGCTCGCTGGTTGAGCGGATGTGGGACAAGCCGGCGGTATCGGTGCTCGGCATCGACGCACCGAGCACAGCGCAGGCCTCGAACGTGCTGCTGCCTCGCGCCCGGGCCAAGGTCAGCCTGCGCATCGCGCCCGGTGACGAGGCCTCGACGGCGATGAAGGCGCTGACTGAGCACCTGGAGTCGCACGTCGAGTGGGGCGCGGAGATCACCGTGACAGAGGGCAGCGCCGGCGACCCCTTCTCGCTCGAGACCTCGGGTGCGGTCTACGACCTCGCCCGGCGCACCTTCGCCGAGGCTTACGGCAACGCTGCGGTCGAGACGGGCATCGGCGGCTCGATCCCGTTCATCGCGGAGTTCGCCCGGGCCTACCCCGGCGCCACGGTGCTCGTCACAGGGGTGGGCGACCCGGCTTCGCGCTGGCACGGCATCGACGAGAGCCTTGACCTGGCGATGTGGGAACGGGCCTGCCTCGCCGAGGCGCTGCTGCTCGAGGGCCTCGCCCAGGGTTGAGAAAACCTTCCGCGGTCGTGCGCAACAGCAGGTCGCCCTGGGCGGGCCCCACTGTCAGCGTGGATAGTGGAGGCATGGCAGTCACCCACGATGTCACGAACCAGCCACCCCAGCTCGCGGACTACGACGTCGCGGACGACGCCGCACTGCTCAGCGGGCTCGAGCGGGAGGGCGCCGGCTGGTACGCCGACGAGCTGCACCGGCTCGGCAAGCGAGCGGGTACGGCGGAAGCGCAGGCCTGGGGCGTGCAGGCCAACGTCAACGAGCCGGTCCTTCACACCCACGACCGGTACGGCAACCGCATCGACGAGGTCGAGTTCCACCCGGCCTGGCACCAGCTGATGGAGGTGGCTGTCGGCGAGGGCCTGGCGGCGCCCTGGAGCGGCACCCCCGGTGCGCACGTCGCGCGGGCAGCCGGCTTCTACACCTGGTCGCAGGTCGAGGGCGGCCACGGCTGCCCCATCTCGATGACCTCGGCGGTCGTCCCGGCCCTGCGGATGCAGCCGGACCTCGCGACGGTCTACGAGCCGCTGCTGCAGTCCCGGACCTACGACCCGGGCCTGCGGGTGCCGACGTCGAAGGCTGGCCTGCTGGCCGGCATGGGGATGACC
Organism: Mycobacteriales bacterium; assembly: GCA_046262855.1. GTDB lineage: Bacteria > Actinomycetota > Actinomycetes > Mycobacteriales > SCTD01 > RYN-111. The sequence goes on from JBHEMB010000064.1 coordinate 2,718, forward strand.
GAGAAGCAGGGCGGGTCCGATGTGCGGGCCAACACCACCCGCGCGATCCGCGCCGGCGACAGCTGGCGGTTGACCGGCCACAAGTGGTTCACGAGCGCCCCGATGTGCGACCTGTTCCTCGTGCTCGCCCAGGCACCCGGTGGACTGTCGTGCTTCCTCGTGCCGCGCGTGCTGCCCGACGGCACCCGCAACACCTTCCGGATCCAGCGGCTCAAGGACAAGCTCGGCAACCGCTCCAACGCGTCCAGCGAGCCGGAGTTCGACGACACCGTGGCCTGGCTCGTGGGCGAGGAGGGCCGTGGCGTCCGCACCATCATCGAGATGGTGAGCATGACGAGGCTGGACTGCGTGATCGGCTCGGCGGCTCTCATGCGCCAGGCGCTGTCGCAGGCGATCCACCACGCGAAGCACCGCAGTGCCTTCGGCGGCCTGCTCGTCGACAAGCCGGCGATGCAGAACGTGCTCGCAGACCTCGCCCTCGAGTCGGAGGCCGCGACCACGCTGATGCTTCGGCTCGCGGGTGCGGTCGACCGCGACGAGACAGCGTTCAAGCGGCTCGCGGTGGCGGTCGGGAAGTACTGGATCACCAAGCGCTGCCCGGTCTTCGCCGGCGAGGCGCTCGAGTGCCTGGGCGGGAACGGCTACGTCGAGGAGTCCGGGATGCCGCGGCTGTATCGCGAGGCTCCGCTCAACTCGGTCTGGGAGGGCAGCGGCAACGTCAACGCGCTGGACGTGCTGCGCGCGATGGCCCGCGAGCCGGAGTGCGTGCAGGCCTTCTTCGCCGAGGTCGAGCTCGCGGACGACGCGCGCATCACCGCGGCGGTCAGCGACCTTGCCAAGGACCTAGGCGACGCGGACGAGGTCAGCGCCCGGCGGCTGGTGGAGCGGCTGGCGATGACCTTGCAGGCCTCCCTGCTCGTCCGGCATGCGCCCGCCGACGTGTCCGATGCCTACATCAGGTCCCGGCTCGAGGGCGACTGGGGTTCGGCGTTCGGAACCCTGGGCCGCACGACCGCGTTCGCGCAGATCATCGAAAGAGCAACGCCGAGGTGATGCAACCTCCCGGGGGTCGGGCTCCGTCTTGAAGGGCATGGAGGACGACTTCCGGGAGCTGTTCGTTGCGCGAGCCGCGGCGCTCCGCCGTACCGCCTTCCTGCTGTGCGGCGACTGGCACCAAGCCGAGGACCTCGTCTCGGTGTCTTTCGCCAAGCTCTACTCCGCATGGCGCCGGGTCGACAACCCGGAGCCCTACCTGCGGCAGGTCCTGGTGCGGTCCTGGGTCGACGAGACCCGCCGGCCGCACCGCCGGGAGCGGCCCTACGCCGACCTCCCGGACGGACCAGCCGGTCCCGGCACGAGCACGGAGGACAGGGAGCTGCTGAAGGCCGCGCTCATGCGCGTACCGCCTCGGCAGCGCGCCTGTCTGGTGCTGCGGTTCTTCGACGACCTGACCGTCGCCGACACCGCTAGGGCCCTGGGCTGCAGCGAAAACACCGTCAAGAGCCAGACATCGCGCGGCCTCGACGCCCTGCGTGCGCTCATCCCCACCAAGGAGCTGCTGTGAACGTCACCGAAGGCCTGCACGACCTCGTCATCGACGAGCCACCGTTCCTCCTGCGACCGGAGGTGCCGATCGTCTCGGGACGGCGCCGCCGGCGTGCCCGGGCGCTGGGCGCCGTTGGCACCGGCGCGGTCGCGACGTCCGTCGTCGTCGGGTCGCTCGCACTGCTGGGCGGAACCTCGTCCGCACCGTCGACCACCATCCGCTTCGGCGGCACACCCACTGCCGCGACGAGCAACGACACCGGTGACATCAGCAGCGAGTACTACACGATCGCCAGGGCTCACACCCCGGCGGGCTGGACCATCGCCGACGCGCACCGCGAGCAAGCCTCCGGCTGGTGGGCGAACGTCGACGACGGCACCCACGGTCCCGGTCGCCTCGGCCTGTGGCGCAGCACCGGCAGCCTCCAGCAGCACCCCTGCTCCGACTCGGAGTTCGTCGCGAAGGCGACCAGCTGCACCGAGACGATGCTCGACGCGGACACCCGACTCATCGTGCGCACGGTCTCCCACACCAATCCCATCAACGACATCCAGGTCGTCATCGTGCACGCGGACGGCAGCGGCGTGAACGTCAGCGACACCAACGCCACGTGGCCGGACATCCCTGCCGGCAGGACGTTCTCGACACCCGAGGAGAAGCGCGCCTGGACCCGCGGGACGATCGGGTCCGAGGCCCCGCTCTACTCGACCGACCAGCTGGTCGCGATGGCGAAGGCGCTCGACGCGAGCAGCTGATCAGGCGACTGCGGCGTGCGGGTCGCCACTGACCTCGCGCCGCAGGTCGTCGTCGGGCCCCCCGAGGACGTACCGGTAGACGAGGGCACCCACGACCGCGCCGACGAGGGGTGCGACCCAGAACAGCCAGAGCTGTTCCAGGTAGTCGCCCCCGGCGTACACCGCCTGTGAGGTCGACCGGGCCGGGTTCACCGAGGTGTTGGTGACCGGGATCGAGATCAGGTGGATCAGGGTCAGCGCGAGCCCGATGGCGACGGGTGCCGTGCCCGCCGGGGCACCTCGGCGGGTGGCGCCCATGATGGCGATCAGGAAGAACGCGGTGAGGACCAGCTCGCAGACGAACGCGGCGCTGAGGCTGTAGCCACCTGGTGACAGGTGGCCGTAGCCGTTGGCCGCGAAGCCGTCCTTCACGCGGAAGCCGTCCTTGCCCTTGGCGATGACGACCAGCGCGCCGGCCCCGCAGAAAGCGCCGAGGAGCTGCGCCACCACATACCCGGCCGCATCCCTGACGGGGAAGCGGCGGCCGGCGACGAGACCGAGCGTCACAGCGGGATTGAAGTGGCCGCCGGAGATGTGGCCGAACGCATAGGCACCGGTCATGACCGTGAGGCCGAAGGCGAGCGCAACGCCGACCAGCCCGATCCCGAGGTTGGTGGTCGGCATGAAGGCCGCGGCCAGCACGGCGGAGCCGCAGCCACCGAACACCAGCCAGAACGTGCCGATCAGCTCCGCGCCCAGCTTGCGTGCGTCCACGGGTCTCCCTCGATCGCCGGTCCGGTCATGGGAGCACCACGGCGAGTCCTGGGCAAGGAGGCAGACTCGGAGGATGGACCGTGTCGACCCGCCCTACCTCGCCGACGAGCGCGCGATGCTCG
>JBHEMB010000065.1:0-6488 GCA_046262855.1 Mycobacteriales bacterium
TCCCTCGCCCCACCCGCGCCCGTCCTGGCGACTGCCGATGCGGGCTGGGCGGTGCCAGGTGTCTTCGAGAACCAGCCGCCCCCGGGCCGACCCGGCCCCTCGGCGGACGTGACCGCGCTGGGCCGGGCGGTGGACCGGCTCGCCGCCACCGACGTCAGCGTGCTGGCTCCGGAGCAAGCGCTGTCGGACCTGGCGGAGCTGCTCCGCGTCGATGAAGTCCTGCGGGTGGCGCGGCTGGCGCGGTTGACCGACGCACACACCCGCAAGCTCGCCCACCTCGACGACGAAGCATCCGTGCAGACCTGGGCTCGGCACCGCTTCGACGACGTACCCCGCACGGACATCGCCACCGCCGAGCTGCTCAGGCCCTACGTCCACCTGCGCGGCCGGGTGCAAGCGCACCAGGTGACCGTCGAAGCGGCCGGCTTGGTCGGACGGGCCCTGAAGAAGCTCCGGCCCTACCTGGACCGCGACAGCGGCCTGATCGACGGCCAACCTGCCGACGAGGTGATCGAGGCGGTGGTCGGCAACATCGTGCCGCTCATCAGCGGGGCCCGGCTCGGGCTCAAAGACGACGACCCACTGCTGCTCGAGCTGCGCGGGAAAGTCTCAGAAATTCTTGCCGCACCCGATTCGGAGCTGGGAAAGCTGGAGCTCGCCTTCACTCTGATGGCCCAGCACATCCCGCTGCGCTACCTCAAACACACCCTCGCCGAGCAGGTCGACGCGCTGCTCCCCACCGAGCTGGAAGAAAAATCGGAAAAATCCCGGGCGTCTCGCAACCTCCGGATCGACACCACCGACGGCGGCGGCCGGATCAGCGTGCAGGCCACCGAAGAGCTGATGGAGCTCACTGAGACCATCCTCGGCGCCGAAGTCCGCAAGGACCCGGAGAACGCGGCCGACACCGGGGCGAAACGGGAGCTGCGGGAGCGCAGCCTGCACGGCGACATCCTCGACCTTGAGGACCTCGAAGCCGCCGGCGACGTCCGGTTCCCCCGGACCCGCGGGCAACGGCTGCACGACGCGCTGCTGCTGGTCCTGCAGCGCTACCTCGCCGCCGGCCTCGCCGGCAGCCACGACAAGGCACCCGTCGCGATCACCGTCACCGTGCCGGTCGAAAATCTCGAAAAACGACCTGGTGCGCTGCCCGCCAAGAGCGGCAGCGGTCGCCGGCTGCCAGCCAGCCTGGTCAGCCGCTGGTGGTGCGACGCCAGCGTCACTGCTCTCGTCCTCAGTGAAGGACTGATCCCGCTCGGCATCACGCACGAGATGCGGACCTTGACCGCTGCTGAGCGAAAAGCCAGCAAAATCCAGCACAGTCACGGCTGCAGCGGGCTGCGCTGCTGCACCCCCCACGATCCACTCGTGACGCTGGTCCCTCACCACGTCCGGTCTTTCGCCAAATTCGGCAAAACCTCCATCGAGGACACCATCTGGGCCTGCCCCCGTCTGCACGACGCCATCCACCGCGGCAAAAGCGTTCCCCTCCGCAACGGCCGATGGCTCAACGCAGCTGGCTACACCGACCAACCACCCGTCATCGACTACTGACCCTCACACGGTCACGGGGCGCATACGCATGCCCTTAGCTGTGAGGCGTGCGGGCTAGCGGATCGCCGGCGGAGGCCAGCGTTCCCGCGCGACGCTTGCGCAGGGGTGGTGTGTCGGCACCCACCACCTCATCGGCAAAAAGCAGTACGCCCTTGGCATGCAAGCTGGAACGCTGTTGCGGGAGGCGTGGAAACGTGCCGGTCTCTCGCAGTCTGAACTGGCTCGCCGGGCGGTGGCGCCAGAGAGCGTCATCAGCGAATTCCGGGCGGGCAAACGCCAACCCGCGGTGCCAACCCTGGCACGTCTCGTCGCCGCCCCCGGCCATGAGTTCACGCTTGGCCTGGAGCGCACCGACGGCTACCCGTAGGCCAAGCGGCACATACATGCTGATGGTCCCGGCTTCCGGCTCGGCTCCGGACGCTCGACGGGCCACCTCACCCTCCAGCGACGTTGAACTGATACATCGCGACTATCAGGCCGCGTCTGAGCGTCACCTTCCACAAGTCGGGTCCGCTGCAGCATTCGTGGTAATGGGCCAGTTGGGGCGGCAGGAGATGTGTCTCCGCGTCACCCTCCGAGACCGCAGTGATCACGGCGGTGTGGGACAGCGAAACGCGCCTGAGCAGCGGGCTTGCGTTGCGTAAGCAGATCGCCGAGGCGCGTGGCTCCTGCACGAAGTCTTCGGGCTTGGTGCGACCCTCGCACGCCTTTGTCAGGTAGTCGACCTTGTCGTAGGTCACCCCGAGCCCACGAACATCGGTCAAGTACGCGTAGACCACGCCATCCGGGTCGGCAGGCCCGAAAGAAGCAGCCGGCGTGGGGCTCGTCGCGAGCGCAGTCGCCGCAATAGTCGGAGCTGAGGGCCTCACTGTTCCCTGGCAGCTCGCAAGCAGGAGGGTTGTAGAGACCGAAACTGCGAGGCGGGAAAGGCCACAACCAGTCGAGGGCACGAGGGACCTTAGCCTGACGAACGCCATGGTGACGCCCACGTCAGACAAGGGGACGCAGCAGCGTCTGCTCTGCGACCGTCTGACCACGCTTCCTGCGCGCGGTTATCGGGGGCAGCACGCGAAGACGCAGCTACTGTCACGGCTAAAGACGGAGCCTGTACACATTGGTGACACGGCACTCATACCCAAGTGACCGGTACAGCGCGTTCGCGGCTTCGCGGGTAGGGCGCGAGGTCAGGTCCAGGTGCCGCAGCCCGAGCCGACGCGCTTCCTCGTGAACCGCCTTCATGAGGATCCGGCCGATGCCGCCACCGCGCAGCGACTCGTCCACCACGACGTCGTCAACATGCCCGACAAGGCCGAGACTGGCCGTCGGAACGAGCGCCAGCGTCGCGATCGCGACAAGCACGTCATCACGCCAAGCGACGACCAGGACGAGCCGATCGTCGCGTAGTCGTTGCGCCAGCACGTCATCGGACACGGCATCAACGGAGGGCGAGAACTGCTTGAGCAACCTGCCGAGCGGTGCCAGCAGGTCAACGCGCTGGTCCGGCGACAGAACGGCGGTCGTCGTGTCCACGGGCGGAGGCTAGTGCCGGCACGTGGCACGAGGAACGCCGTGAAACACTGCGTCATGGCAAGGTAGGCCTCGTGGCGCGCATCGCGGTGGTGGGCCCCAGCGGTGCCGGGAAGTCCACACTCGCTCGCATGCTGGCGACTGCTCTGAACGTCCCCTACCTCGAGCTTGATGGTCTGTTTCACCAGGCAGGTTGGACTCAGCTCGATCTCTCGGAGTTCCGCGCGCGTGTGGAGGCGTTCGTCTCTGGGCCCGACTGGGTGGTGGACGGGAACTACGCACGCGCCCGGGACCTGGTGATGTCGCGAGCGGACACCGTCGTGTGGCTGCGTGTGAACAGAGGCCTTGTCATGCGTCAGGTCATCAGGCGCACGTGTGCCCGCGTGCTGCTCCGCCGCGAGCTTTGGAATGGCAACCGCGAATCGCTCCGCAACGTCTTGTCGCTGGATCCCGAGCGCTCGATCCTGGCCTGGGCCTGGCGTATGCATGGCAAGTACGACGACGAGTACACGGCCATGCTCGGCGACGCTCCCGCCGGTCAACGTTGGGTCGTCCTCGAGAACCGCCGCCAGGTGCGCACTTTCCTGACGGAGTACCTGAACGCTCAAGCTGCCTGGTGAATCCCGCTTCTCGCGAGGGGATCGGCCCAGTGCGAAGCATCCTGAATTGTTCGGTATGCCGCGCGCAGTGCAGGTACGTTGCGGCGTGATCCACAAGTCGACGGAGGGGCACATGGGGAAGCCACCTACCCCGGCGACGCTTGACTGGGGCATCGGTTCGTACGAGCGCACCGCCGAGTTGCTCCTTCCGGCGGCGCGATTCCTCGTCGAGAAGGCATCACCGCAACCCGGCGAGCGGGTGCTCGACCTGGGCTGCGGCACGGGAAGCGCGGCCCTGCTTGCGGCAGCATCAGGGGCGCACGTCACTGCTGTGGACCCATCGCCACGCCTGCTCGAGGTGGCCCGTGACGCTGCGGCGCGCCAAGGACTGACGTTGACGTGCGAACTCGGGGACGCGGCCGCCCTGCCTGCGTCCGACAAGGGCTTCGACTGCCTGCTCTCCAACTTCGCGCTCATCTTCGCGCCTGATCCGGATGCAGCCGTTGCGGAGATCGTCCGCGTTCTCGACGACGAGGGACGCGCGCTGTTCACTGCCTGGCTGCCCGGAGGGGGGATCGGAGCGTTCGCCTCCACCGCTCAGGAGCTGGTTCGCGCCGCACTGAATGCGCCACCCGATGATCCCGGCTTCCCTTGGCACGACGCAGATGCAGTGACGACGCTGTTCGCACGACACGGGATGCGCTTGTCCTCGCAGGACCGGGCAGAGCTGGCCTTCACCGCGTCCTCACCCGAGGAGTACCTCGAGGCTGAGCGTGTCAGCCACCCGATGGCAGTCACAGGCTTCCAGATCCTGCAACAGCTCGGGCAGGCGGAACAGGCCCAGCAGCGCCTGCTCGAAGTCCTGACCGCGCACAACGAGGACCCGGTGGGCTTCCGATGCACGAGCCGGTACGTCGTGTTCAGCGCCCACAAGGGAGAGCGCTAGCGACCACGCTCCCACTCACACGGCTGTCGCAGGTTGTGCGAAGAACGTCTCTGCGGGCTGTGCCTGGCTCGGAGCAGGGGGCAGCCCCCGACGAAGCACCGGCGAGCCCTGATGGGCTGAGCAGTGTCGGTGAGCCTCGGCTATCGAAGGACGCGGTAGGTGGCGAGAAGGTGTCCGGTGGGCGAGGATTCCGCGCCGATCAACTCGAGTCGCGTCGCCGGCACACCGTCGAGCAATCGTCGTCCGGCACCTGCGATCGTCGGTGCGACCACGAGCTTGAGCTCATCGATCAGACCGGCGGCGAGCATGGACTGAGCGACCGAGATGCTCGCATGCACGCCGATATCGGCTCCAGGCTGGTTGCTGAGATCCCTGACGAACTCGACAAGGTCGCCGTCGATGCGAGTCGCTTCGGCCCAGTCGGATCCGAGCGATGTGGAAGTCGCGACGTACTTCTTCACCCTGTTGATGAACGTGGCGAACGGCTCGATCTCGCTTGTCGGCCAGAACCGCGCCCACTCGTCGTAGCTGCGACGGCCGAGGATCACCGCGTCCTGCCCGGCGATCACGGCAGCCAGGTTGGCGTCCAGCGCCGCGTCCCACTCGTAGAAGAACGCGTCAGGGTCCTCGGCCACCCCGTCGAGGGACAGCAACTCGTAAGCGACGACTTTGCGCACGTTCCAACCTTCCGCCGGTGACACAGGACGTCGATGAGACGTCCGCCAGCCCGAGAACTCATCGCTGGAACGCGACCGCCGCTGCCTGAGGCGGCGGTCGCGCCTGTTCGTCCGAGGAGGTCCAGCCAAGCAACGGTTGTGCCCCGGAGGACGGGACGCGCGGCACGGGCCGCAGGCCAGCGCCACCGGTTCATCGCCCGGCCGTGTCCCTCTCGCTCCGCATCCGCCAAGCGTCGGTGATGAGCTCTTCAAGCCGCGCAACATCGACCACATCAAGACGCAGCATGACCAGAGGCCAGCCCTCGTAGCCGTGCGCCGTGAAGAACGTGTCGGGCTCGCCCTTGAGCAGCGCCTGCTTCTCGGCCTCGTCACCCACGTAGAGCACGGCGACGTCGGTACGGATGAGCCGCGGCCGGCCAGGTTGCCGCTCCGGGTAGGACCAGACGAAGCCCCGCCCGGCCACGCGGAAGTCGAAGCCGTCGCTGTCGATCTCCACGACGTCAGGAAGCGACAAGGCGATCGCGCGGACGTCGTCGGCGCTAGCCACGGAACGCTCCCGCGGGAGAAACGCCCTTCACCCTCTCAGGATATCGGCCGCGCCCGGCGGTCCTCTCCGGGCAGGCGCTTCTCGGCGGACGCTCAGCGGCGTACCGTCCGCTGCATGTCCATCGGCGACGTGCGGAGGCGACGGCAGCTGTCCCGTACGTTGGGGATAACCCGACCTCTGCGGGACCGGCTCGCATGGCGACGTCGTCGCTGTGGTACGTGCACGGCACTGCCAGACGACGGCAACGGGTTCGGCGAGCTGGGCGGCGTCCGGGAGCCGCGCCGACCGCGGACGCCGCTGGGCACCCTGGGTGCCCCCGGCCCTCTTTAGGTCGACGTCGTGATGCAGCGGTGGCGTACTACTGCTTGGTGGGGTCTCCGTGGCAGCGCTTGTACTTGCGGCCGGAGCCGCACGGGCACGGCTGGTTGCGGGACGGTCCGCCGCTCTTGACCTCGCCGGTGAGCGGGTCAGGTACGGCAGGACCGGCCGAGGTGGTGCCACCGCCGGAGTAGGACAGGCTCTGCGGCCGGTCGGGCCGACCGAAAGTGTCCGGCAGCTTGGCGGCCGGCGACTGCGGTGCGGGCGGCGGGGCCGCGGGTGGGGTGGCAGGCGGGGGCGTGGCTGCGGGCGGCGTGGCA
>JBHEMB010000066.1:0-15916 GCA_046262855.1 Mycobacteriales bacterium
CAACGGGACCTACAGCTTCACGATCTACCCACCGTCCAACACCCGGGTCTACGCCAAGAGCGAGGGTGCCAAGGACAGCACGAGCACGACCGTCAACGTGCGCTTCGTCGTGAGCATGAAGGTGACCCGCGTCGGCGTGCGCACCTACCGCTTCGAGGGTGCCGTCGGTCCCGGCGCCTCGGGTGTCCCGATCAACGTGTACCGCGCGTCGAGCGACGGGACGCTGAAGGTCGGGACGGCCAGCACGGCCTCGAACGGCAGCTGGTCGCTGGTCCACCAGTTCAGCAGCCCGGGCAGGTTCACGTTCTACGCCGTCGCCAGCACGACGTCGAACAACGACAGCAACCGCAGCCCGCTCGTCCAGGTCAGCGTCCACTAGCCGAACGCCCCTGGTTGGATAGGGGCATGGAGTTCCCGTACGACGCGCCTGCGTCGCAGGCACTGTTCGACCGGGCGCAGCAGGTCGTGCCCGGCGGGGTCAACTCACCGGTCCGCGCCTTCCGTGCCGTCGGCGGCACGCCGCGGTTCATGGTCAGCGGCAAGGGTCCGTACCTCACCGATGCCGACGGTCGCGAGTACGTCGACCTGGTCTGCGCCTGGGGGCCGATGGTGCTCGGGCACGCCCATCCCGCGGTGGTCGAGGCGCTGCAGCAGGCGGCCTCGCGAGGCACGTCGTACGGCACGCCGTCTCCCGGTGAGGTGGACCTCGCCGAGGAGATCTGCCGGCGGGTCGGGCCCGTCGAGCAGGTCCGCCTGGTCAACAGCGGCACCGAGGCGACCATGTCCGCGGTCCGGCTGGCACGCGGCTTCACGGGCCGCAGCAAGGTCGTGAAGTTCGCCGGCTGCTACCACGGCCACGTGGACGCCCTGCTGGCCGCCGCCGGCTCCGGAGTGGTCACTTTCGGGCTGCCGGACACCCAGGGCGTGACCGGTGCGATGACGGCCGACACGATCGTGCTGCCCTACAACGACCTGGCTGCCGTCCAGCAGGCCTTCGACGAGCTCGGCGACGAGATCGCCTGCGTCATCACGGAAGCGGTCGCCGCCAACATGGGCGTCGTCCCGCCCGCAGCCGGCTTCACGCAGGGCCTCCGCGACATCACCGCGAAGCACGGGGCACTGCTCATCAGCGACGAGGTGATGACCGGCTTCCGGGTCTCGAGGGCCGGCTGGTTCGGTCTCGAGGGCGTCGTGCCCGACCTGTTCACCTTCGGCAAGGTGATGGGCGGCGGTCTGCCAGCGGCGGCGTTCGGCGGCCGTGGGGACGTGATGGGCAAGCTCGCCCCTGCCGGTCCCGTCTACCAGGCAGGCACGCTGTCCGGGAACCCGCTGGCCGTTGCCGCTGGCCTGACCACGCTGCAGCAGTGCACCGACGAGGTCTACGCACACGTCGACCGAGCCGCCGAGATCGTCGGCAAGATGGCATCGGAGGCACTGTCCACCGCCGGTGTCCCGCACCGCCTGCAGACCGCGGGGTCGCTCTTCAGCATCTTCTTCACCGACGGCGCCGTCGCGGACTACGACGCGGCGACCAAGCAGGACGTGTCGGCGTACCGGGCTTTCTTCCATGCGATGCTCGCGCAGGGCGTCTACCTCCCGCCCTCGGCGTACGAGGCCTGGTTCGTCAGCGCGGCCCACGACGACGCCGCGCTCGACCGCGTGATGGCGGCGCTGCCGAAGGCGGCGGTAGCGGCAGGAGCGGCGGCATGAGGACCACCGTCCACCTGCTCCGGCACGGCGAGGTCTTCAACCCGGACGGCATCCTCTATGGCCGGCTGCCCGGCTTCCGGTTGTCCGACGACGGCAAGCAGATGGCGCTGGACGCTGCGCTCGCCGTCAAGGGCAGGGACGTCACCGAGGTCGTCGCCTCGCCGCTGCTGCGCGCGCAGGAGACGGCCGAGCCGATCGCCGAGGTGTTCGGGTTGGGCATCACGACCGACGAGCGCCTCATCGAGAGCGAGAACCACTTCGAGGGCACCCGGTTCGGCGTCGGCGACGGCGCCCTCAAGAACCCCGGCAACTGGCCGTACCTCCGCAACCCGTTCAAGCCGTCGTGGGGCGAGCCCTATCTCGCCGTCGCACGCCGGATGCTGCACAGCGTCGAGGACATCCGCGACCGCAACCTCGGCCACGAGGCCGTCTGCGTCAGCCACCAGCTGCCGATCTGGACGCTGCGGCGCTACGTCGAGGGCCGCCGCCTGTGGCACCGCCCGGACCGCCGCCAGTGTGGTCTCGCCTCGCTCACCTCTCTGGTGTACGAGGGTGAGCAGCTGCTCCAGGTCACCTACTCCGAGCCGGCCGGCGAGGCCTCGCGCCGCCCCGGTCACGGCGCCTGATCGTGCTGCGCGGGGAGCTGGTCACCCTGCGGACCATCGAGCGCGACGACCTCGAGGTCCTGCACGCCATCGACATGGCCTACGAGACCTGGCCGGAGACCAACTACTCGCCGTACGCCCCCAAGTCCCTGGACGAGGTGCTGAAGGCCTTCGACGGCGAGGACGAGTCGTCCTACCGAGGCAGCGACAGCTTCGTGCCGTTCGCGATCGTGGCCGACGAAGAGGTGGTCGGGACCTCCTGCTTCTGGGGGATCGACCTGCACAACAGGAGGGCGCACCTCGGCATCGGGCTCGGGGAGGAGCACCGCGGTCGTGGCATCGGCACCGACGCGACGCGGGTGATGCTGCACTACGGCTTCGTGGACCGCGGCCTGCACCGGGTGCAGCTCGAGGTGCTCGCCACCAACATCGCGGCGATCCGGTGCTACGAGAAGGCTGGCTTCCGGGAGGACGGCCGGATGCGCGAGTCCGCCTGGGTGCGCGGCGCGTTCGTCGACGAGATCTACATGAGCGTGATCGCGGGCGATCGGTAGCCATCACCGCACGGACCGGCAGGACGCCCGCAGCCGGATGCCCGACACTGGAGGGGTGCGCCGCGTCCTGCTCCTGCTGCTCCCGCTTGCCCTCGCGGCGGCGTGCACGGGTGACATCGGCGCCGGCAACCCGCAGTCACCGTCCTTGGACAAGGGCAGCCTGACGAGCGGTGTGTTCCGCGTCGAGAAACGGGAGCCGGCGCCGACGCTGTCCGGGACGACCCTGGACGGCGCCCACCTGGACACCGGGGCGCTGCTCGGCAAGGTCGTCGTCGTCAACTTCTGGGCGTCGTGGTGCGCGCCGTGCCTTGCCGAGGCGCGCAACCTCAACGAGGTCTACGCGCAGACGCATGCGCTGGGCGTCGAGTTCGTGGGCGTCGACATCAAGGACGTCAAGACCAAGGCCATGGCCTTCCAGCGGGCCAAGCAGGTTCGCTACCCGTCGCTGTACGACGAGGACGGCGTGCTGCTGCTGAAGTTCCGGGGCTCGGCGCCGCAGAACCCGCCCACGACACTGGTCCTCGACCGCCAGGGACGGGTCGCGGCGCGCTTCGTCCAGGGAGTGACGACCTCGCAGCTGCTCGCACCGGTGCAGGTGATCGCGAAGGAACCTGCGTGAGCATCACCTCCACGGTGGAGAGCGGGAACCTGCTGCTCTCCCTGCCCTTGGCCGCCGCGGCCGGGCTGGTCAGCTTCCTGTCCCCCTGCGTGCTGCCGCTCGTCCCGGGCTACCTCTCCTACGTCGCCGGGCTCACGGGCGTCGACCTCGGGGCGGAAGAGCAGGACGGGGACGGCCACCGTGGCCGGGTGGTCCTCGGTGCGGCGCTGTTCGTGCTCGGCTTCAGCGTCGTGTTCGTCAGCGAGGGGGCGCTGTTCGGCGAGCTGGCCGCCCAGCTGCAGCTGCATGCCAAGGTCATCGAGAGGGTGCTGGGCGCCATCACGGTCGTGCTGGGGCTGGCCTTCATGGGCGTCATCCCGGGACTGCAGCGCGAGGTGAAGTTCCACCGGCTGCCGCAGGCGGGCCTCGCGGGAGCTCCGCTGCTGGGTGTCCTGTTCGGCGTCGGCTGGACGCCGTGCACGGGGCCGACATTGGGTGCGGTCAACACCCTCGGCTACAACCTGGGCGAGCCGTCGAAGGCGGCCGTCCTGTCCTTCGCCTACTGCCTCGGCCTGGGGCTGCCCTTCCTGCTGACCGCGTTGTTCTTCCGCCGCGCGATGGGCGCGTTCGGTGCCGTGAAGCGGCACTACCAGTGGGTGCTGCGCACGGGTGGCGGCCTGCTCGTCGTCATCGGCCTGCTGCTCGTCAGCGGCCTGTGGGACAAGCTGATGGCGCACGTGAAGGTGCTCATCTCCGGCTTCTCGACGAGCATCTGATGACGTTGCCCGAGCTCGACGAGGCGACCCGCCTCAGCACCCAGCCCGCTCCCGTGCAGCAGCCCCGCAGGGGGGACCCGTTCGGCCCGCTGCGGCTCGGTTGGCGGCAGCTCACCAGTATGCGCAACGCGCTGCTGCTGCTCTTCCTGCTCGCCCTCGCCGCCGTACCCGGCGGGTTCCTGCCGCAGCGCAAGATCAACCCGATCAGGGTCAACGAGTACATCGCGTCGCACGGGGCGCTGGGCCGGCTGATGGACCGGGTCGGGCTGTTCGACGTGTTCAGCTCGGTGTGGTTCAGCGCCATCTACCTGCTGCTGTTCGTCTCGCTGGTCGGCTGCCTGGTGCCGCGCACCCGCCTGCACCTGCGGGCGCTGGTGTCCCGGCCGCCGAGGGTGCCGAAGACACTCAAGCGACTGCCGGTCTCGGACAGCTGGGACGCACCGGGAACACCGGACTCCGTGCTCGAGGATGCTCGCGCGGCGCTCCGTGGCTGGCGGGTCGAGCGGCGCGGGAACGAGCTGTCCGCCGAGCGTGGCTACCTGCGGGAGACAGGCAACCTGGTCTTCCACCTGTCGCTCGTGCTGCTGCTGATCGGACTGGCTCTCAACCAGTTCTTCGGCTTCAAGGGCACGGTGCTGGTCGTGGAGGGCAAGGGCTTCTCGAACACCCTCGCCTTCTACGACGACGTGCAGCCCGGGCGGCGGTTCTCTCCGTCGTCGCTGGTGCCCTTCACCGTGTCGCTCAAGGACTTCCACGCGACCTATGCGGAGGACGGCAAGGCGCTGACCTTCGACGCGGACATCGCCTGGTCCCACGACGGCGGTACGACGAAGAGCTACGACCTGCGGGTCAACCACCCGCTCTCGGTCGACGGCGCCAAGACCTACCTGATCGGGCACGGCTACGCGCCGCACATCGTCTTCCGCGACGTCGACGGCACTGTCATCGACGACAGCGCGGTGCCGTGCCTGCCGCAGGATCCGCAGTTCCTGTCGACCTGCGTCATCAAGGAGGCCTCGACCAAGGGCAAGCAGTTCGGCTTCCGCGGTGTCTTCACCCCCACCACGGTGACCGACCAGACCGCACGGGTGGGCTCGTCGTACCCAGGTCTGCGACGGCCGGCCCTCACGCTGGTCGGGTACTCCGGCGACCTCGGCCTCGACGGCGGGACGCCGCAGTCGGTCTACGCGCTGAACACGACCGCCATGAAGCAGCTGGACAAGGGGCAGGCGCACGCGCTGCAGCCGGGGCAGACCTGGAAGCTCCCGGGCGGCGCGTCGCTCACCTACGTCGACACCCCCGAGTGGGCCACGATGCAGGTGACCCAGGAGCGGGGCAACCGCTTCATGATGGCTGCCGTCGTCGGGATCATCGGTGGCCTGCTGCTGTCGCTGTTCGTCCGCCGGCGCCGGGTCTGGGTCCGGGCAGGCGCCGCTCAGGACGGGGCCACTACCGTGGAGGTCGGCGGGCTCTCGCGGACCGACCCTGAGCGGTTCGCGTCCGAGTTCGCCTTGTTGGTCGAGGAGATGAGGACGCGTGCCCACTGAGTTGCAGGGTCACCATGGCTGATCAGGGGCTGGGGCAGCTCGGCGACGGGCTGCTGTTCGCAGCCGTCGTGCTCTACGCCGTCGCGATGCTGGGGTACGCCGCGGAGCAGGCCACCTCGAGGGCGCGCCGCACGGTCACCTCCGTGCGCGCTGCCTCGCAGGTGCTGGTGGGTTCCGGCCCGCCCGTCACCGTCCCGGCCGAGACCGTGACCGCGGCGGCGCCGTCGCGCGCCGGTCGAGCGGCGTTCGTGCTCACGTGCGTCGGCTGGGTCGTCCACCTCGCGTCGATCGTGCTCCGGGGCTTCGCGGCCCACCGCGTGCCCTGGGGCAACATGTACGAGTTCTCCAGCGCCGTCGCCTTCGTGGCCGTATCGGCGTTCCTCGGCATGGTCGTGCGGGGCCGCATCGAGCGGGCGCTCGGTGCCTTCGTGATGCTCCCCGTGGTCCTGTACCTGGGGCTCGCGTCGTCCCTCCTCTACACCGCTGCCGGCCCGCTGGTGCCCGCACTGAACAGCTACTGGATCAAGATCCACGTGGCCGCGGCGATCCTGGCGTCCGGCTCCTTCCTGCTCTCCGGCGTCGTCGCGCTGCTGTACCTGCTGCGGGCCCGCTACGACGCCGTCGGCGGGGCCGCACGCTTCCCGGTGTCGCTCGGTGCGCAGCTGCCCCCGGCGTCCGCCCTGGACCGGATGTCGTACGCGGTCATCGCCTTCGCCTTCCCGGTGTGGACGTTCGCGATCATCGCCGGCGCCATCTGGGCCGAAGCGGCCTGGGGTCGCTACTGGGGCTGGGACCCCAAGGAGACCTGGTCGTTCATCACCTGGGTGCTCTACGCCGGCTACCTGCACGCCCGCGCCACGGCGGGGTGGAAGGGCAGCAAGGCCGCCTGGGTCGCCGTGGCGGCCGCGGGCGCACTGATCGTCGACTACTACGTCGTCAACATCTTCGTGGTGGGCCTGCACAGCTACGCCTGACCCCGCCCCCCTTCCCCGGCCATGAATGGATACTGCGATGCCCTTCTAGGGCCGCAAACAGCAGCGCAGTATCCCTTCACGGGAGGAGGGTGGGGAGGGGGTCAGGGGGAGGTGGGCGGGGGCTCCGTCCTCCTGCTGGCGCTGCAGCCTGGCCTGCTCGGCGGCCTTCTTGCGCTGCTCCTCGGCCCGCTCGCGGAGCTGGGCGAGGAACGCGGCGTCGTCGTCGGGGTTGGTCGCCGTCGCGCGGCAGGGCCGGTCGTACTCCGGAGGGACGCCGGCGTTGCCCTTGTCAGGGAGGGCGCGGCTCGCGACCTTCGGCCGGCCGGCCACCCACCAGGCCAACGCGCCGATGTCGAGGAGCAGGACGACGAGGAACACCCAGATGAGCTTGGGCAGGTTGCGCATCCTGCTCTCGTCGGTCGTGATGACCTCGAGCACGGTGTAGACCCAGAACAGGGTCAGCGCGATGGCGAGCGCGCCGTTGGCGAAGAGCACACCTTGACCGTACTGCGCGGATGGTTCAGGCGGCGCGACGCCGGAGGCCGCCCACCCGACAGGGGCTCGAGCAGCCTCGATCAGGTGTCAGCGTGCCAGCCGGCGGGCATCCAGGTCGACGGTGTTGGATCCGGTCGGCTGGGCGGGCACAGCCACCTCGGCAACCTCGCCGCGGAGCAGGGCGCGGACCTCGGACTCGCGGAACCGGCGGTGGCCGCCGGGCGTGCGGATCGGGCCGATGCGGCCGGCGGACGCCCATCGGGTGACGGTCTTGGGGTCGACGCGGAACAGCGTCGCCACCTCACCAGGCGTAAGCAGACGATCACGCTGTGGTGATCGGCCAGGCATGTCGTCAGCCATGTTGAGCATCCCTCCCCCTGAGCGGCACTGTGACGCTCTGGCAGTGCCCGGTCAACGACCGAGTGCGTGGAAGGTGACGGCGTGTCTGGTTTTCGAGTCGGCCACGGCGGAGCTCAACACGCCGCTGCGCCCGGTCAGCTAGTCCCTTCCAGCCACGACAGATGGCCCGCCGGCGTCATGGGCCAGGTCCCGGCGCGGCGTGAACCATGCAGCAGATCCCCTTCGCACCCGACATCGCCACGAGTCTCGGAGAACCCATGACCTACCCCCGCCTGCTGTCCGCCACGGCTGCGGCGTCCGTCCTCGTGCTCTGCGGCTCCGCCAGCTCAGCCGGCGCGGCCACGACTGCGTCCCCAGCGGCCGGCGCGGCGACCTCCTCGCTGCAACTGGTCTCCGCAGCCGTCGCGGGCCACAGCCTCACGGCCGGCACGGTCCAGCTGGTCGCCGATGCGCTGACCACGACCAAGGTCGCCAAGGCCGTCGTCACGCCGATCACCGCGGACGGCACGGCGTACGGCGAGAAGACGGTCACCTCCGCCGGTTCACCGATCTCCGTGGCAGGCGCCTCGACCCCGTCGGCGCTGGCCGGCCTGCTGTCGCTCGCAAGTCCCTCGCTGGCTGCGACCGTCACGCAGAAGCCGTCCGCGGCGGTCTCGTCCACCAGTCTCGGCACCCTCAAGCTCCTCGGTCTGAACGTGCCCCTGAACGGCAGCCTGGACGTCAGCTCCCTGGTGGACTCGGTGCAGGGCGCGAGCGCCGCCAAGCAGGTCACGCTGAAGAACCTCGCGCTGCCGAGCATCGCTGATCTGCTGGCAGCTCTGGGCATCGATCTGTCGAAGCTGCCGGTCGCCACGTTGACGAGCCTGCTCGACCAGCTGGACCTCGCGACAGCCGCGGTGGACACCGCGCAGACCGCCGTCGCCTCCGGACAGGCGACGCTCGACGGCCTGGTCAGCTCGCTCACCAGCGCGCAGACGGCGCTTGCCACCGCGACGGCCGCGCTGACCACCGCCCTCGCAGCGATCCCCGGTGCTCCCTCGCTGGCCACCTTCGTCGGGCAGCCCGCTGCCCTTCAGCAGGCCTTCCTGGCGCTGAACCCGGGAGTCACGCCGGCCCTGAGCGCGTACCCGACCGCGACCGCCGCTGTCACGACCGCCCAGGGCCTCGTTGACGCAGCGCAGGCAACGCTGACCGGGCTCCTCGGCTCCCTGGTGAACGCGGTGACCGCGGTGCTGGACGGGACACCGCTGCTCAGCATCGGCACGCTCACGATCAGCAGCATCGCCAAGGTCACCTCGGCCAAGGCCGGCGGCCAGAAGGCGCAGGTGCTCGGAGCCACGCTGAGTGGGGTGAAGGTCCTGGGGACCGACGTCCTGAACACCGCCCTCGGCACCTCGACGATCGACACCGCCGCCCTCACCGGCAGCGCGATCGCCTCGGTGAACGACGCCGCAAGCGGCCTGCTCGGCACGCTCTCCGGCGTGCTGTCCGCGGTGCCCGGCCTGTCCGTCCCCGCGCCCACCATCGCGCTGCTCGCACCGACGTCGTCCACCCGGGTCGTGAAGGGCTTCGGCGAGGCGACGAACGGCCTCTCGGGTCTCACGGTGCGCATCCCGAGCATCACGCTGCCGACCGCGCTGGCGGTCCCGGGAGCAGCGACCTTGCCGGCGCTGTCGCAGGTCACGGGGACGGCGAGCACGCTGCTCAGCGCGCCGGTTGCCGTGCGGCTGCTCACGATCACCGAGCAGGCGGCCTACAATCCGGCCGTCGTCGCTCGCAGCGGCAGCACTCCGGGCAGCACGCCCGGCTCCACGCCGCGGGAGCTCGCACACACCGGTCTGCCGGTCGGCCTGGTCGTGCTGGCCCTGGGCACCCTGGGCGGCGCAGCCGTCCTGCGTCGTCGCGCCACGAGCTGACGTCACACATCGGGGCGCGGATCCGCTTCGGCGGGTCCGCACCTCGACCCTTCTCCTACCCTGGTCACATGTCCCTGCGCCGCGCCTTCCTCACCTACACGCTCGGACGGCTGGGTCTGCTCGTACTCGTCGCCGTGATCGTCTGGGGCGCCAGCGGCCTGTTGGGCGAGCCCGTCAACGGTCTCGCTCTGCTGCTCCTGGCGCTGCTCGGCTCCTCCGTGCTGGCGCTGTTGCTGCTCCGTGCCCAGCGCGACCGCTTCGGCGAGGCGCTGGCAGCCGAGCGAGCCGCCAAGGCACAGAACCTGGCCGCCCGGCGCGCTCGCCTCGACGACGCGCCGCCCACCTAGCCGTCGGCCGTGCTGGCCGTCGTCGTCCGTGGGTCCGCCGTCGGACTGGCCGCCCCCGGGCGCGCCTGGCAGGGCACGCTCGACGAGGTGGCGGCGTCGACCGAGCGGCTGGTCGTCTGGCGCGCCGGGGCCACGCCGCTGCTGCCGTTGCGTCCCCGGCAGGTCTGGGACCTCGCCGCAGTCCACAAGGTCCTGTACGGCGGTCGCCGCGACGACCCGTCGGCGGTGTGGTCCGCCGTGCACGGCCTGCCCTCGCCTGCAAGGGCAGACGACTTCGCGCTGCTCGACTCCGCGCTGGCCGCCGTCGAGCCCTATGCGGGACCGATCCGCAGCGACGGGTCGCTGCACCCGGACAGCTGGCGCTTCGCGGCGGTCGAGGAGCTCGCCTCCCTGGCGCTGGTCGTCCAGGCCAAGCAGTCGGAGGCACTGCTGGCGCTGCCCGACCCGCGGCCCGTGCCCAGTGGACCGCACCTGCGGCTGGTGACGGCGTGGGCCGAGTCGGCGGCAGCCCTGCTGTGCGTCGAGATGGAAAACGACGGGCTGCCTTTCGACCGGGACGGGGGCATCGCCCTCATCACACAGCTCATCCAGGCAGCTGATCGGGAAGCCCGCGACGCTCCTGTGCTCGAGCTCTTCCGGGGTGACGAGGTTGACCTGCGCAACCCGGCCTCGGTGCGGGATGCCTTGCATCGCAAGGGAATCGAGGTACCCGACACCCGCTCGTGGCGGCTCGAGGCATTCCGGACCGCCCACCCGGTGGTCGAGGCGCTGCTCGCCTGGCGCAAGGCCGAGCGGGTCGCGACGACGTACGGCTACGACTGGGTCGAGGCCCAGGTGCGGGACGGCCGGCTCCGCGGCGAGTGGTCCGCCGCCGACGGCGGAGCGGGCCGGATGACGGCCTCGGCGGGGCTGCACTGGCTGCCGAGCGAGCTGCGGTCAGCGATCGCCGCAGAGCCGGGTCACGTGCTCGTCCGCGCGGACCTGGGCCAGGTCGAGCCGCGGGTGCTGGCGGCCGTCTCCGGCGACCGGGCCTTCGCTGCCGCAGCGGCGCAGGACGACCTGTACACGCCGGTGGCCGCCATGCTCGGGGTCGACCGGCCCACGGCGAAGGTGGCGGTCCTCGCGGCGATGTACGGCCAGACCTCAGGTGCCGCCGGCCAGGCCCTGAAGCAGATGGAGTCGACGTACCCGACCGCGCTCGCCTTCCTGCGAGCGGCGGAGGAGTCCGGCCGTCTGGGGAACGACCTGCGCACGCACGGCGGCCGCCTGATCCTCGTCGGCAACGGCGGCGTCGGCCGCTACGCGCGCAATGCCGTCGTACAGGGGGCTGCGGCGGAGCTGTTCAAGGCGTGGGCGGCAGCCGTCCGCAACGGGCTCCGCGGTGGCCGGGTCGTGCTCTGCCTGCACGACGAGCTGCTGCTGCACGTGCCCGCAGAGGAAGCGGACGACGCCGTACAGCTGCTGCACCAGGCGCTGGAGTCGACGAGCGCGCACTGGGCCAGTGGGTCGGGCGTCCGGTTCGTGGCCGACGTCGCGGTCGTGCAGCGCTGGTCAGACGCGAAGGGCTAGCCCTCCTCGTCGGTGGACTCCTCGAGGGGGGCTTCTTCCTCGTAGACGACCTCGCCCTCGACGTTGCTCGGCATCGCCGCATTGAGGCTCTTGAGGATCGCGATCCCTTGCCCGGCAAGGGAAGCCACTGTGCCGTTGAGGCCCTCGGCTCCGTTGAGAACGGTGAGGTTGGCACCCTGCAGCCCCTCGGCGGCGGCGCGCAGGAGGTCAGGCAGCTGGCTGATGAGCTGCTGGTCGAGGGCGATCCGTCCCTCCGCCGCAGCCGCCCCGGCGGACAGCTTCGTGGCCTCAGCCTGCGCCCTGGCGAGCGTCGTGATCCGCTCCGCTTCTGCCATCGCCGGCTTGACGACCTCGGCGATGAGCTCGGCCTCGCGCAACTCGGCGTTCTTCTTCGCGACCCGTGCCTGCTCCGCGAGGACCGCCTGCTGCGCCTGGGCCGCGGCCAGCGGCCCGGACTGCGCAGCGGTGGCCTGCGCCTGGTCGATCTCGGCCTGGTACTCGGCGCGCTTGATTGCCGTCTGCCGCGCGAACTCAGCCTGGTTGCGGTCGGACTCCTGCTGCGCCATCGCACTGGCCTGGTCCGCCTTGGCCTGCGCGATCTTTGCTGCCTGGTTGACGGTCGCCTGGTGCGGCGCGGCGAGGGCGGCGATGTAGCCGCTGCCCTTGTCGTCGATGCTCTGGATCTGCAGCGAGTCGACGGTGAGCCCGAGGTGACCCATCTCTACCTTGCTGGCGTCGAGGACGTTCTCGGCCAGCGTCTGTCGCTCGCGGATGATGCTCTCGACCGTCATCGAGCCGACGATGCTGCGGAGGTGGCCGGCGAAGATCTGGCCGGTCAGCTCGTCCATCTGGTCCTGGTCGTCCAGGAAACGCTGCGCGGCGGCGGCAATGCTGGCGTGGTCACTGCCCACCTTGAAGGCGATGACGGCCTTCACGGACAAGGTGATGCCCTGCTGGGTCACGCAGTCGTCGGTGACGACCGCCTCGCGCATCGCCAGCGTGAGGAACGACGCCTTGCGGAAGACAGGGACGACGAAGGCACCGTGCCCTGTCACGATGCGGAAGGGGAGCCCGCCCTCATCAGGCCCCTTCTGCTTGCCACCGCTGATGAGCATCGCCTCGTTGGGGGCGGGCACTCGCCATCCGAACACGCTGGTCCTCCTAGAGACCGATCCACGGCTCGACGTCGACCGTACGGTTCCCGCGGTCGTGGACCACGAGCACCTTAGAGCCGACGGGGATCTCCTCGCGCCCGAGGGCGAAGTAGCGCTCGCGCATCCCGTAGACCATCAAGCTGACCTCACCGGGCTCGTCGCCGCCCTCGATCCGGGTGACGACCTCACCCACCTTCCCGACCAGCAGCTCGTCCACCCTCCCAGGCTAGTGACGAGCGAGCGGGGCGCCCGGACGGCCGACGCGGAACAGTCCCGCACGGTCGGCCAGGAAGACGTAGGTTTCGGCCGTGGCGGACTGGGTGGTGTGGCTGGTGCTCGCAGGGCTGCTGCTGCTTGCTGAGCTGTTCACCCTGACCTTCGTGCTCGGCCTGCTGTCGGCCGCTGCCGCTGTCACCACCCTCGCTGCACTCCTCGATGCGCCCGTGGCACTGCAGGTCGGAGTCTTCGCCGTCAGCAGCGGGGTGCTCTTCGTGCTGGTGCGGCCGTTCGAGCGCCGGCACCAGAGCGCTCCGCCGCTGATCACCGGCACGGCGGCGCTGCCCGGTCGCAGCGGTCATGTCCTCGAGGAGGTCACGGACCAGGGCGGTCGGGTCAAGCTCGGCGGCGAGTCGTGGGCGGCCCGGCCACTGGCGCCGGGCACTGTGGTCCCGGCTGGGGCGCGGGTCGCCGTCGCCCGAGTCGACGGTGCCACGCTCGTGGTCTACCCCGAGGAGATCTAGATGGACGCCCTGATTGTCGCGCTCGTCGTGCTGGCCGTCATCCTTTCCGTCGTGGCCCGCGGAGTCCGCGTGGTGCCGCAGGCGACCGCGCGCGTCGTCGAGCGTTTCGGTCGCTACCAGCGGGTTCTCGAGCCGGGCCTGAACCTCGTGGTGCCCTTCGTGGACCGATTGCGACCCTCGCTCGACCTGCGCGAGCAGGTGGTGACCTTCCCGCCGCAGCAGGTGATCACCAAGGACAACCTGGTCGTCGGTATCGACACCGTCATCTACTTCCAGGTGACGGACGCGAGGGCGGCGACGTACGAGATCGCCAACTACCTGCGGGCGATCGAGCAGCTCGCCGTCACCACCCTGCGCAACGCGGTGGGCAACCTGCAGCTCGAGGAGTCGCTGACGAGCCGCGAGACCGTCAACAGCCAGCTGGGAGCTGTGCTCGACGAGGCCACCGGAAAGTGGGGCATCAAGGTGAGCCGCGTGGAGATCAAGGCCATCGAACCCCCCGCCAGCATTCGCGACTCGATGGAGAAGGCGATGCGGGCCGACCGCGAGAAGCGGGCAACCATCCTCACGGCGGAGGGCGGGAAATCGGCACAGATCCTGGAGGCCGAAGGCCGCGCGCAGGCCGCCGTCACCCGGGCCCGGGGTGAGGCGGAGGCGGCCAAGCTCCGGGCAGAGGGCGAGGCCGCGGCCATCACCACGGTCTACACGGCGCTGCACGCGGCACAGCTCGACGACAAGCTGCTCGCCTACAAGTACCTCGACCGGCTGCCCGACATCGCCAGCGGCGCCGCGAACAAGGTCTGGTTCGTGCCGACGGACCTCACGACCGTGGCGACCAACCTGAGCCAGGCGC
The DNA here is from genome assembly GCA_046262855.1 of Mycobacteriales bacterium. GTDB lineage: Bacteria > Actinomycetota > Actinomycetes > Mycobacteriales > SCTD01 > RYN-111. The sequence continues at coordinate 14,199 of JBHEMB010000066.1, forward strand.
TGCGCGGCAGCGCGTCCAGCCCGCCCGAGCCCTAGCTCCGACGCCCTGCCCTACTACCCGCGACCTTTGAGGTACGCCACCCGGTCCTCGAAGGACTGTCGCATCTCGTCGGTGATCTCCTCGGCGAACTCCGCCCGGTACGTCGGGTCGGTGAGGACGGCTATCGCGTAGTAGAACCCCGAGAAGGCGGCGATCGCCGAGGCGACCCGCAGCAGCTCCTCGGTGACGACGAACTCCCCGTTGCCGAGCAGCACGTGCGGGTCGGTGCCGATCCAGGTGTGGACCAGTGCCCGGGACACGCTGAGCAGCCCCAAGGCGACGAAGAAGAGCCCCACGGCCACGGCCACGACGAGCACCTGCAGGCCCTGCGAGACCAGCAGGACCAAGCCGACGTTGACGCGTTCACGGCGATCGAGCGCAGGTGCCTCGGGCAGCCCTTCCTGAAGGACGGCGACCTCCCGAGGGAGCCTGACCACGATGAAGGCGACAGCCAGCAGGCCCAGCAGGCCCACCACGGCAGCTACCCGTGCGACGGACAGCTCGGCGAAGACCTGCCACATGTCGGCGGTGAAGAACAGCACGACGCTGAACAGCATCAGCAGCGGAATGGCCCGGGCGATCAGCTGCGCGGCCGTGCTGAGCTGGCCGAGGAAGCGTCGTGCCGCCCACGTGACGATCGATGGCAGTCCGTAGCCGAAGACGGCGTACAGCAGCACGAGCAGGGCCAGGTTGGACCCTGCCGTCACCAGGGCACTGATCGGCTGCAGGTTGAGCAGCAGCGGCACCAGGGCAGGCAGCACGACGAAGCCCACCAGCTCGACTCGACCCGCATCAGAGGGCGCGCTGAACAGCGGCCGGCGCCGCGCGCGGTTGCTGAGCCCGACCGCTCCGAGCAGCAGGGCAACGGCAGCGAGGATGAGGGCGAGGTTGGCCGCGAACGACAGGTTCAGGTCGACGGCGCCGAGGACCTCGAGGAAGAACACCAGCCCCATGAGAGGCAGGGCGCGTCGCCAGACGTCCTGGCCGGCCGTCCGGTCCGCGATGAACGAGGGGAGGCCGGCCTCGCGGAACGCCCGCTCGTAGTCGGTCACGCCAGCGCGAGGCCCGCGCCGAGCAGGACGCCGAAGGCGAGCTGGAGCTTCCCCGTCGCCTGGAGCACGGCGACGAGCTCACGGCCCTTCGCCCCCGCACGGATGAGCTTCAGAGGCGAGACCGCCAGCGGCACCGCGAGCAGCGCGAGCAGAGCGCCGGGGTGTGCAGGTGCGGCGGCGACGGCGAGCACGAACGGGACGACGACGAGCGCCTGGTAGAGCACTCGGCTGCGGGCGTCGCCCAGTCGGACCGCAAGGGTCAGCTTGTCGTGCTCGCGGTCGGTGGGGATGTCCCGGACGTTGTTGGTCACGAGGATCGCGCAGGCCAGCGCGCCCGACGCGATGCCGCCGGCCACCGCCAGCCACGTGAGGCGCTCGACCTGCACGTACGTCGTCCCGATGACCGCGACCAGACCGAAGAACACGAACACGGAGACCTCGCCCAGACCCCTGTATCCGTAGGGGTTCTTGCCCCCGGTGTACCCCCAGGCCGCGGCGATGGCTGCGAGACCGACGAGCAGGAGCCAGGGGGTCGTGAGAAGCGCCAGCACGAGCCCGCAGAGGGCAGCGACGAGGAACGAGGCGAGCGCCGCGGCTTTCACGTGCGAAGGACTCGCGACGCCGGAG
>JBHEMB010000067.1:0-3848 GCA_046262855.1 Mycobacteriales bacterium
GTCTGCGGCCGTCACGTCGCTGATGCCCTCGCGGTGCACGTCCGCCGCGGTGACGCGGGTGTGGAACGCCAGCCCGGCAAGGATCGCGGCCTTCGCCGCGGCGTCGAACCCCTCGACGTCGGCCGTCGGGTCGGCCTCGGCGTAGCCGAGAGCGGTCGCCTCGTCGAGCGCTTCCTGGAAGCCCATCCCGAGCTCGTCCATGCGCGTCAGGATGTAGTTGGTCGTGCCGTTCACGATCCCCATCACGCGGCTCACGTCGTCACCGACGAGGGACTCGCGCAGCGGTCGCAGGATGGGGATCGCCCCGGCGGTGGAGGCCTCGTAGTAGAGGTCGGCACGGCCCTCGAGCGCGGCGGTATGCAGCGCCACGCCGTCCTCCGCGAGCAGCGCCTTGTTGGCGGTGACGACACCCTTGCCGGCTCGGAGCGCCTGCACCAGCAGGGTGCGGGCCGGCTCGATCCCGCCGATCACCTCGACGACGAGGTCGACGTCGTCGCGGGCGACGAGGGCGGCCGCATCCGTGGTGAACAGCGACTCGTCGATGTCGAGGTCGCGGCGCTTCTGCAGCCGGCGCACGGCGATGCCCGCGAGCTCCAGCGGCGCGCCGACCCGGGCCTCGAGGTCGTCCGCGTTGGCCTGCAGCATCCGCACGACCTCGGTCCCGACCGTGCCGCAGCCGAGCAGGGCGACCTTCAGCGCCGCTGTCACCGCACCTCCCCCGGGTCGACCGCGTCGATCACTTCGACTCCGTCGAACACCGTGGTCGTGCAGCACTCGCAGGTGCGGCCGGACGTCTGCGCGCGCTGCCGCCGTACGGCAAGGACCAGCAGGGCGACCACCAGGGCCGCGTACGCCGAGAGCGCCACCCAACCCAGGGCGCTGACCGCGAAGCCGACAGCGGTCAGGACCAGCACGAGGGCGACCGCGAACAGCCGGATCATCCGACGTCCAGGGCGAGCAGGTCGTCCTCGGTCTCGCGACGGACGAGGACGCGCGAGGCCCCGTCCTTCACCGCGACGACCGGAGGGCGCGGGACGTGGTTGTAGTTGGACGCCATCGACCGGTGGTAGGCACCGCTGGCGGGAACGGCCACCAGGTCACCGGCGGCGAGGTCCGCGGGCAGCGGCACGTCGTGCACGACGATGTCGCCGCTCTCGCAGTGCTTGCCGCACAGGGTCACGTTGCGCGGCTCGGCCGTCGAGGTGCGGCTGGCCAGCACAGCGGTGTAGCGGGCGTCGTACAGCGCTGTGCGGATGTTGTCGGACATGCCGCCGTCGACGCTGACGTAGGTCCTCAGTCCAGGCAGGTCCTTCACGGTGCCGACCTCGTAGAGCGTCACCGTCGTGGGGCCGACGACGGCGCGGCCCGGCTCGACGACGACGCGCGGCACGGCGAGGTTCGCGTTGGCGCACTCCTTCTCCACGATGGCCCGCAGGCCGGCCGCATGGTCCGCCGTCGACATCGGGTCATCCGCTGCGGTGTAAGCGATCCCGTGCCCGCCACCGAGGTCCAGCTCAGGCAGCTCGATGCCGTGCTCGTCGCGGATCGCGGCGAGCAGCTCGACCATCCGGTGCGCGGCCAAGGAGAAGCCGTGGGTGTCGAAGATGTGGCTGCCGATGTGGCAGTGGATGCCGACGAGCTCGAGGCTCGGCAGCGTGACGACGCGACGGACCGCCTCGGCTGCGGCGCCGCTGGCGAGAGAGAAGCCGAACTTCTGGTCCTCCTGGCCGGTCTGGACGTACTCGTGGGTGTGCGCCTCGACACCTGGCGTCACGCGCACGTAGACCCGCTGCCTTGTCTGCTTGCGCTCGGCGATGGCAGCCAGCCGGACGATCTCCCCGAAGGAGTCGAGGACGACGCTGCCCACACCCGCAGCGACAGCCCGCTCGAGCTCGGCGACCGACTTGTTGTTGCCGTGGAACCACAGCCGCTGCGGGTCGAATCCGGCGGCCAGCGCGACGGCCAGCTCTCCGCCCGTGCAGACGTCGAGCCCGAGGCCTTCCTCCTGCACGATCTTCACGACCGCCTTGGAGAGGAAGGCCTTGCCGGCGTAGGCGACGTCCGCGCCGCTGGGCCAGGCGTCGAAGGCCTGCCGCCACGACCGGCAGCGCGCTCTGAGGTCGTCCTCGTCGAGGACGAGCAGTGGGGTGCCGTGCTCGGCGGCGAGGTCCCGCACGTCGATGCCGCCCAGCGTCAGAACCCCATCGGCTGACCGGGCGGCCGTCTGCGGCCACACACCCTCGACCAGGTCGGTTCCCGTGCTCATCGTGGAGCCCATTCGCTGCGTCCCCGCGCGGCCGCCTCCACTTCGATCTTGGGGGGTACGGCGGAAGCGGGCCCTTCAAGATCAAAGTGGAGGAACCCGAGCGTGCCGAGGGCACCGGGGCTCCACGATGATCGTGCGGCGTGCTCGGTCACATCCGCTCCGGCGCGCTGACACCGAGCAGGCCGAGCCCGTTCTCCAGCACGATCCGGGTCGCCTGCCACAGCAGCAGCCGCGGGCCCGTGGTCGGCAGCGATTCCTCGTCGCCCTTCGGCAGCACCTGGCAGTCGTCCCAGAAGCGCTGAGCCGCCTTCGCGACCTGCTCCTCCAGGTAGCGCGCGACCCGGTGCGGCTCACGCAGCTCCGCGGCCTGCGCCACGATCCGGGGGAACTCGACGAGCGCCAACAGCAGCTCGTTCTCCCGCTCATGCGTCAGCAGCGACACGTCGCCGCCGGGCTCGATGCCGAGGTCGCGCGCGTTGCGCAGCACCGACGCGGCCCGGGTCGCGGCGTACTGCACGTAGAACACCGGGTTGTCGCTGCTCTGCCGCGCCCACAGGTCGAGGTCGATGTCGATCTGGCTGTCCGCGCTGGAGCGCACGAGGGCGTAGCGGGCAGCGTCCACACCGATCGCGTCGACCAGGTCCTCGAGGCTGACGACGTTGTCGGCCCGCTTGCTCATCCGCAGCGGCTCGCCGTCCTTGACCAGGTTCACGAGCTGGCCGATGAGGATCTCGAGGTTCACGCCCGGGGTGTCGCCGAACGCGGCGCACATCGCCATCAGCCGGCCGACGTAGCCGGAGTGGTCGGCGCCGAGCATGATCACGACCCGGTCGAAGCCCCGCTCCCGCTTGTCGAGGTAGTAGGCGAGGTCGCCGGAGATGTAGGCCGGCACGCCGTCGCTCTTGATGACGACCCGGTCCTTGTCGTCGCCGAGGTCGGTCGTCCGCAGCCACACCGCGCCGTCCTGCTCGAAGATCCGGCCCAGGTTCCGCAGCCGCTCGACGGCCCGCTCGACCGCGCCCGACTCGTGCAGCGAGTTCTCGTGGAAGTACACGTCGAAGTCGACGCCGAAGTCGTGCAGCGACTGCTTGATCTCGCCGAACATCAGGTCCACGCCGTGCTCGCGGAAGACCTCCTGCGGATCCTCGGAGCTCAGTGCGTCGGGGTGGTCGGCGAGGACCCGCGCCGCGATCTCGGCGATGTACTCACCGCCGTACCCGTCCTCCGGCGCGGGCTGGCCCTTCGCCGCCGCGAGCAGCGACCGGGCGAACCGGTCGATCTGCGCGCCGTGATCGTTGAAGTAGTACTCCCGCGTGACCTTCGCGCCGCTGGCCTGCAGCAGCCGAGCCAGGGCGTCACCCACTGCCGCCCACCGGACACCCCCGATGTGGATCGGGCCGGTCGGGTTGGCGGAGACGAACTCGAGGTTGATGTTGTGGCCCTTGAGCGCCTCGGAGCCGCCGTAGTTCGATCCTGCGGCGAGGACGTTGTTGACGATGACGCCCTGGGCGGACGCCGCGAGCCGCAGGTTCAGAAACCCGGGTCCGGCAACCTCCGCTGAGGCGACGCCGTCGACCGTGGT
>JBHEMB010000068.1:0-2824 GCA_046262855.1 Mycobacteriales bacterium
CCGCATGTGCAGCGGCATCTGCCCGCCCTCGAAGGCGGCCGGGACCTGGTACCGGGCCTTGGTGCCCTTGGTGCCTCGGCCGGCGGTCTTGCCCTTGCTGGCCTCACCACGACCGACGCGGGTCTTGGCGGTCTTCGCGCCAGGAGCCGGCCGCAGGTGGTGGGCCTTGAGCAGCGTGTTCTCAGCCATGGGTTACTCGACCTCCTCGACCGACACGAGGTGCGTGACGGTCTTGACCATCCCGCGGATCTCGGGACGGTCCTCCTTGACGACGGTGTCGTTGATCCGCTTGAGGCCGAGCGTCCGCAGCGTGTCCCGCTGGTTCTGCTTGCCCCCGATCCCCGACTTGGTCTGGGTGACCTTCAGACGGCCCATGGTCAGCCCCCTACGGCGGGAGCGGGCGCTGCAGCCGCAGCAGCCCGGGCCCGGAGCATGGCGGCCGGCGCGACGTCCTCGAGGGGGAGGCCACGGCGCGCCGCGATCTCCTCGGGACGCACCAGGCCCTTCAGGGCCGCGACGGTCGCGTGGACGATGTTGATGGGGTTGGAGGAGCCGAGCGACTTGCTGAGCACGTCGTGGATCCCGGCGCACTCCAGCACGGCACGCACCGGGCCACCGGCGATGACGCCGGTACCGGGGCTGGCCGGCTTGAGCAGCACGACACCGGCCGCTGCCTCACCCTGGATGGGGTGCGGGATGGTCGCGCCGATGCGCGGGACGCGGAAGAAGTGCTTCTTCGCCTCCTCGACGCCCTTCGCGATCGCGGCCGGCACCTCCTTGGCCTTGCCGTAGCCGACGCCGACCTGACCGTCACCGTCGCCGACGACCACGAGAGCGGTGAAGCTGAAGCGCCGACCACCCTTCACGACCTTGGCGACACGGTTGATCGCGACGACGCGCTCGATGTGCGCGCTCTTCTCGGGGGCGCCACCGCGACCGCCGTCGCGGCCGCCACGGCCCTCACGGCCCTGGCGCTCGCCGCCCTGCGCGGGACCCGTCCCGCCTCGGCGCTGCTGTCCGGGCATTAGATCTTCACCTTCTCGTTGCTCGTGTGCGTCATCAGAAGTCCAGGCCGTTCTCGCGCGCGCTGTCCGCCAGAGCCGCGATCCGGCCGGCGTAGGCGTTGCCACCCCGGTCGAACACGACCTTCTCGATGCCCGCGGCCTTGGCGCGCTCCGCGACGAGGGCACCGACCTGCTTGGCCTGCGCGGTCTTGTCGCCCTCGCCACCACGGATGGAGACGTCGAGCGTCGAGGCGCTCGCCAGCGTGTGGCCGGCGAGGTCGTCGACGACCTGAGCGGTGATGTGCCGGGACGAGCGCGTCACCACGAGGCGCGGCCGCGTGGTCGTGCCGTGCACCTTCTTGCGGAGCCGGAAGTGCCGCCGGGCCTTGCCCAGACGACGCTTGGTCGAGATGTCAGCCATTACTTACCCGTCTTCCCGACCTTGAGCTTGATCTGCTCGCCCTCGTAGCGAACGCCCTTGCCCTTGTACGGGTCGGGCTTGCGCAGCTTGCGGATGTTGGCGGCAACCTCGCCGACCTTCTGCTTGTCGATGCCCTTCACGACGAACTTCGTCGGGGACTGCACCTCGAAGCTGATGCCCTCCGGCGCCGCGACGGGAACCGGGTGGCTGTAGCCGAGCGCGAACTCGAGGTCCGAGCCCTTGGCGGCGACGCGATAGCCGACGCCGCGGATCTCCATGGGCTTCTCGTAGCCCTGGGTCACGCCGACCACCATGTTGTGGACCAGTGAGCGAGTGAGGCCGTGCAGGCTCCGGCTCGCGCGCTCGTCGTCGGGACGGGTCACCGAAAGGGTGCCGTCCTCCGCCTTCTCGATCTTGATGGGCTCGCTGACGACGTGCGACAGCGTGCCCTTGGGGCCCTTCACGGTGACGCTCTGGCCGTCGAGGGTGACCTCGACGCCGGCGGGCACGGGGACGGGCAGGCGACCGATACGAGACATCTTCGCGGCCTCCTTAGTAGACGTAGGCGAGGACTTCCCCACCCACGCCCTTCTTGTTGGCCTGACGGTCGGTCAGCAGGCCGCTCGACGTCGAGATGATCGCGACGCCGAGGCCACCGAGGACCTTGGGCAGGTTGCCCGCCTTCGCGTACACGCGCAGGCCGGGCTTGGACACGCGCCGGACACCGGCGATGGACCGCTCGCGGTTGGGGCCGTACTTGAGGTCGATGGTGAGGACCTTGCCCTTGTCACCGTCCTCGGTACGCCAGCCCGCGATGTAGCCCTCCTGCTGGAGGATCTCCGCGATGTGCGTCTTGATCTTGCTGTGCGGCATGGAGACGCTGTCGTGGTACGCCGAGTTGGCGTTGCGCACGCGCGTCAGCATGTCCGCGATCGGGTCGGTCATGGTCATGTTGGTGGCCTGAGGCCTTTCCCGTCCCGGTTCCCTGCGGCTGCAGGGCCTGTGACGAAGAGGAGTTGTTGGGGCTGTTACCAGGAGGACTTGGTGATGCCGGGCAGCTCGCCCGCGTGCGCCATCTCGCGGAAGCAGATGCGGCACAGCCCGAACGTGCGGAACACCGCACGCGGACGGCCGCACCGGTTGCACCGCGTGTAGCCGCGGACCTGGAACTTCGGCTTGCGGTTCGCCTTCTCGACGAGCGCCTTCTTCGCCATCTCTACTGCTCCTTGAACGGGAAGCCGAGCGCCCGCAGGAGCGCACGACCCTCGTCGTCGTTGGTCGCCGTCGTGACGACGGTGATGTCCATACCGCGGGTGCGGTCGACCTTGTCGACGTCGATCTCGTGGAACATCGACTGCTCGGTCAGGCCGAAGGTGTAGTTGCCGTTGCCGTCGAACTG